>NZ_CAMPQA010000008.1:0-225584 GCF_946902935.1 Yersinia sp. Marseille-Q5920
AAATAAAGGGTTACATCTGAGGTATCAGGCTAACAGCCTTAAGTCACGACGGGTTATATCTTATCTGACATTAGCGGAGAATATCTTGCGACACTCTCCGCTAATTTTAACGCGAACAGCACTGGATGCAGTTCTTAATCACCTCGCCAAAACCTACCGAAGTATGGTGTTGGTTTATTAGCGCTGAATTAGTGGGGATCCCTCAGCGCCGAAGCGGGTTTTTCAATCAACTTTAATTAAAGCTAAAGCGCAGTAATTACTGGCCTTTTACTTCTTTCAGACCGTTGAATGGTGCGCGGTCGCCCAGCGCTTCTTCAATACGGATCAGTTGGTTGTATTTAGCAACACGGTCAGAACGGCTCATAGAACCCGTTTTGATCTGGCCTGCTGCGGTACCTACTGCCAGATCGGCAATGGTAGCATCTTCGGTTTCGCCTGAACGGTGAGAGATAACCGCGGTGTAACCTGCATCTTTCGCCATCTTGATAGCAGCCAGAGTTTCGGTCAGAGAACCGATCTGGTTGAATTTAATCAGGATAGAGTTAGCAACACCTTTCTCGATACCTTCTTTCAGGATCTTGGTGTTGGTTACGAACAGATCATCACCAACCAACTGGATTTTGTCACCCAGGACTTCGGTCTGGTATTTGAAGCCAGCCCAGTCAGATTCGTCCAGACCGTCTTCGATAGATACGATTGGGTACTGTTTGGTCAGGTCTTCCAGGAAGTGAGTGAACTCTTCAGAAGTGAAAGCTTTGTTGCCTTCGCCAGCCAGAACATATTTGCCATCTTTATAGAACTCAGATGCAGCACAGTCCATCGCCAGAGTGACGTCTTTGCCCAACTCGTAGCCAGCCAGTTTTACCGCTTCAGCGATAACGGCCAGTGCTTCGGCGTTAGAACCCAAGTTCGGTGCATAGCCACCTTCGTCGCCTACTGCAGTGCTCATACCTTTGGATTTCAAAACTTTAGCCAAAGTATGGAACACTTCAGAACCGATGCGAACGGCTTCTTTCAGAGTTTTAGCGCCAACTGGTTGAATCATAAACTCTTGAATATCAACGTTGTTATCAGCATGCTCGCCACCGTTGATGATGTTCATCATAGGCAATGGCATAGAGAACTTGCCTGGGGTGCCATTCAGTTCAGCAATATGCTCGTACAAAGGCATGCCTTTAGATGCTGCTGCTGCTTTAGCCGCTGCCAGAGAAACAGCCAGGATGGCGTTAGCACCAAACTGTGACTTGTTCTCAGTCCCATCCAAATCGATCATGATTTTATCGATGTTAGCCTGGTCTTTAGCATCTTTACCGATAACTGCCTGAGCAATTGGGCCATTTACTGCTGCAACGGCTTTCAGAACGCCTTTGCCCAGGAAACGGGATTTGTCACCGTCACGCAGTTCCAGTGCTTCACGGGAACCGGTAGATGCACCTGATGGTGCCGCAGCCAAACCAACAAAACCGCCTTCCAGATGAACTTCAGCTTCTACAGTTGGGTTACCACGGGAGTCGATGATTTCGCGACCGATGACTTTAACGATTTTGGACATTAGATTTTCCTCAGTACAAGTTAAACTAAAACTCCAGACAGAGGGGGCGACATCGCTGCCGCCCCTTCTACCAAATATTTTATTTCACCTGGCGCTTCTGATACTCACCAGCCGCTTTCACAAAGCCGGCGAACAACGGGTGACCATCACGTGGCGTCGAAGTAAATTCTGGGTGGAACTGACAAGCGACAAACCACGGATGATTTGGCAACTCGATAATTTCCACCAGTTTGTTATCCGCAGAACGCCCTGCTATGCGTAGCCCGGCGGCTTCAATCTGCTTCAACAACATGTTGTTGACTTCATAACGATGACGATGACGCTCAACGATGGTAGGTTCGCCATACATCTGACGTACCAGGCTACCTTCGGTCAGGTGGCACTGTTGCCCACCCACACGCATGGTACCGCCCAAATCGCTCTCTTCCGTGCGTACTTCAACGTTGCCGTCTTCATCACGCCATTCGGTGATTAATGCAACCACCGGATACTTACAGTCTGGCACAAATTCTGTGGAGTTCGCGTTTTCCATCCCCGCAACATTGCGGGCAAACTCCATCAGTGCAACCTGCATACCCAGGCAAATGCCCAGATAAGGAATATTGTGTTCACGAGCATAACGTGCGGCCAGAACTTTGCCTTCCACACCACGGTAGCCGAAGCCGCCAGGAATGAGGATAGCATCTAATCCTTTCAGCATCTCTTCGCCGCGCGTCTCAACATCCTGTGAATCAATTAGCTTGATATTCACTGTCAGACGATTTTTCAGCCCGCCGTGCTTCAAAGCTTCAATCACAGATTTATAGGCATCCGGCAGTTCTACATATTTGCCGACCATCCCAATGGTCACTTCGCCACCTGGATTCGACTCTTCGTATAATACCTGTTCCCATTCTGCGAGATTTGCTTCAGGACAAGTTAAGCTGAATCGTTTACAAATATAATCGTCAAGGCCCTGTGATTTCAATAGCCCTGGGATTTTATAAATGGAATCAACATCTTTTAGTGAGATAACCGCTTTTTCTGGCACATTACAGAATAATGCAATTTTAGCTCGTTCATTAGCAGGAACCGCGCGGTCAGAACGGCAAATCAGCACATCTGGCTGAATACCAATAGAAAGCAGCTCTTTTACCGAATGTTGCGTTGGCTTAGTTTTCACTTCGCCCGCAGCGGCCAGGTAAGGAACCAACGTCAGGTGCATGTAAAGCGTATGCTCGCGACCAACATCAACCGCCATCTGACGAATAGCTTCCAGGAATGGCAAGGATTCGATATCACCTACAGTGCCGCCAATCTCAACCAAGACAACATCGTGGCCTTCGCCGCCTTCGATGATGCGTTCTTTGATGGCATTGGTGATATGAGGAATAACCTGAATAGTGGCACCCAGATAGTCGCCGCGGCGTTCTTTGCGCAGAACTTCAGAGTAAATACGGCCAGTGGTGAAGTTGTTACGGCGAGTCATTTTAGTGCGAATGAAGCGCTCGTAATGTCCTAAATCCAGATCGGTTTCAGCACCATCTTCGGTGACAAAAACTTCCCCGTGTTGAGTCGGGCTCATGGTGCCCGGATCCACGTTGATATACGGGTCCAGTTTCATGATGGTAACGTTGAGGCCACGGGCTTCAAGTATAGCCGCCAGAGAGGCTGCGGCAATGCCTTTACCCAGAGAGGATACGACCCCGCCGGTCACAAAAATATAATTAGTTGTCATGCTGAACCTGAGAGTTTAGGTTTAAAGACGATGGAAGAACCAAGACGGGAAAGTAGTATACCCGAACCTTGGTTTCGCTACAAACACTCTCCGCACGAGTGGCCATTTTTGCCGTTTTTATCGAGCGAATTATCGTCTTGCTATCCGTTATAATTCAATATATTAACGCAATTAAAATTCAACAACCATTCACTAAATGAATTAAAACATCTTACATTTCAGTTTCTTGCTGTTTAACTTGCTGCCAGGCAGATTCCATTTCATCCAGTGTCGCGCTCTCCATGGTTTTACCTGACGCTGTAACTATTTGTTCTACCTGACGAAAACGACGTTCAAACTTGCGATTGGCCGCCTGTAAGGCGTTTTCAGCTTTATGCCCTAAATGGCGAGATAAATTAACGGTGGCAAACAGTAAATCGCCAATTTCCTCACCCAACTTTTCTTCATCCACCACAGCTTGCCGAGCTTCGAACATCACTTCATCGATCTCTTCGTAGACTTTATCGAGCACTGGCCCAAGAGTGTCCCAATCGAAACCCACAGATGCACAGCGTTTTTGGATTTTATGTGCTTTCATCAAAGCGGGCAGGGCGTCAGGGATATCATCCAATGCCGAATACAGCGCTTTCTGCGCCCGTTCCTCGGCTTTACGCGACTCCCACCCTGCCAATGCTGTATCACTGCTAATTATAGCGTCTGAATCATTTTGCGGCGCATCAGGGAACACATGTGGATGGCGGCGCACTAATTTATCGCTGATGGCATGACAAACATCATCAAAGGCAAATAGCCCTTGCTCCTGCCCCATCTGCGCATAAAACACCACCTGAAACAGTAAATCACCCAATTCGTCGCGAAGATCGTCGAAATCCTTTCGCTGAATCGCGTCAAGTACTTCATAAGTTTCTTCTAGCGTGTAGGGTGCAATAGTGTCAAAAGTCTGCTTACGATCCCACGGACAGCCGTGCTCGGGGTCACGCAAGGTGCGCATAATATCCAGCAAACGTTGTAGCGCTAAAGCGGTGGTACCAGGGGAAGTCACTGATTGGGTCATCTGAATTTATTCACTTTTTTTAAAAAAATTTGAGGCGTCGCGAGCGCAGGCGGATTGATTGCGGCCAGCGCACAGCCCCCGGAATGTACACGTAGTACATGAGGAGGGCGAGCACTGCCCAATATCAATATGCCAAAGCGCAGTAGCCGTCCAGATCAAAAAAACTAATTGCCGTGTAGCCGACGGGCGTCAATAACATCCGGCAACTGATTCAGCTTGGCTAATACTCTACCCAGCACCTGCAAGTTGTAGATCTCGATATCCATATCGATGGTCGCTACCATCTTTTTGGTATCGCTACGGCTGGCAACGCCCAGCACATTGACTTTTTCGTTTGCCAAAATGGTGGTGATATCACGCAGCAAACCACTGCGATCATTGGCCGTGACTCGCACCACCAGCGAATAGCCACTGGAATAGCTTTCGCCCCAAACCGCATCAACAATCCGCTCAGGCGCATGGGATTGTAATTCAGCTAACTGCTCACAATCAGCACGGTGAATGGATATCCCCCGCCCTTGGGTAATAAAACCGACAATTTCATCACCCGGAATAGGCTGGCAGCAGCGAGCAATATGGTGCATCAGATTACCGACGCCTTCGACCACAATGCGCCCGCTGTCTTTGCTGGCATTACGCGGCGCTGGCTGATGTTTATTATTCAGATGGCGTAAAGCCTCTAAATCCGCCTCTTCTGCCGTCGGCTTATTCAATTTTCCTTGTAGGAAATTGACCATCTGATTCAGACGAATATCACCGCCACCAATGGCAGCTAACACTTCATCCATAGAATTCATGTTATAGCGCGGAACCAGCAGCTTCTCAGCCTCTTTCAAGCTGATATCCAGGTGCTCCAGCTCGTCGTCCAACATCTGCCGGCCGGCAAGAATATTCTTGTCTCTATCTTGTTTTCTAAACCAGTTATGAATCTTAGAACGCCCGCGGCTGGTCGTGACATAGCCGAGGTTAGGATTCAGCCAGTCACGGCTTGGGTTAGGCTGCTTCTGAGTGATAATTTCAATCTGATCACCCATCTGTAACTGGTAAGTAAACGGCACTATCCGGCCACTGATTTTGGCCCCAATACAGCGGTGACCGACATCACTGTGGATATGGTAAGCAAAGTCCAGCGGTGTAGAACCGGCAGGTAAATCAATGACATCGCCTTTCGGCGTGAACACATATACGCGATCGTCAAATACCTGACTGCGCACTTCATCCAGCATTTCGCCGGAATCCGCCATTTCTTCCTGCCAGGCAATCAATTTACGCAACCAGGCAATCCGCCCTTCATAACCAGAGCGACCTGCGACTACCGCGCCCTCTTTATACTTCCAGTGCGCAGCAACGCCCAATTCGGCATCTTCATGCATCTGACGGGTACGAATTTGAATTTCAAGCGTTTTACCACGCGGCCCCAGTACTACCGTATGGATCGATTGATAACCATTGGGTTTAGGGTTGGCAACGTAGTCGTCAAATTCGTCAGGTAAATGACGGAAATGGGTATGAACAATGCCAAGCGCGGCATAGCAATCCTGCAAGCGCTCCACCACCACCCGCACTGCGCGCACATCAAACAGTTCATCGAAAGCCAGCGACTTCTTCTGCATTTTGCGCCAGATGCTATAAATGTGCTTGGGGCGACCATAAATGTCGGCTTTGATACCCTCTGCCGCCATGGCTGCGTGCAATGAAGCTACAAAGTCATCAATGAATTGCTCACGATCAATACGACGCTCGTGGAGTAATTTGGCGATTTGCTTATATTCATCAGGGTGCAGATAGCGGAAGCAGAAGTCTTCCAACTCCCACTTGATCTGGCCAATACCCAGGCGGTTAGCCAGTGGCGCATAAATATTGGAACACTCTTTGGCCGCCAGTACGCGCTCATCTTCCGGCGCATCCTTCACTTCGCGCAGATGCGCAATACGCTCTGCCAACTTGATGACGACACAGCGGAAATCTTCCACCATCGCCAATAACATACGGCGCACATTATCCACTTGCTCAGAGCTCATGGAATCATTGTGGGTGGCTTTTAACTGGCGGATGGCATCCATATCACGTACACCATGCACCAAATAAGTAATACTTTTACCGAATTGTTCGGTCAATGTGGCTTCATCCACCACATTGGCATCCACCAGCGGGAACAGCAGCGCTGCGCGCATACTGTCGTTATCCATGCTCAGGGTGGAAAGAATCTCAACCATTTCAAGGCCGCGCCACAGCAATAGCGATGCATTGGGGTGGTTTTGCGTCTGCTGCTCACAGTAGCGCCAAGTCTCGGCTAATCGCTCACCTGACTGCGGATTAGAAAGTCCCAAACTGGCTATCCAATCGTCGAGAGCAAACTCGCCCGCTGGATTCAAATGTGCACTTCGTACCGCAACCATAACTTCTCCCTACTTTGCGACCCCTGGCTCCTGCATCAACAGCGCCATAGATTCAAGATGCCCGGTGTGGGGAAACATATCTAACATTCGCACCTGAGCAAGACGGTAACCGGCGGCTAATAACACCTGATTATTTCGTGCCAGCGTGGTGGAATGACACGAAATATACACCACCCGCATTGACGCCAGTTTAACTAAATATTTTTAACTATTATGTGTTTAACTAGTATTTAATTATATGTGACATGACCCCAGCAGCATCCGTGCGAGATCTAACTATATTTTATCGAATACGTGTGTTGCCCACGGCTGACAATTGATGTCGGATTCCAAATTTTCATGAAAAAAAGACCCATTGGGCAACGCGTTATTCAATGCATTATACTGCCCATTCGCTACTCACGCCGCAACTCCTTCCACACCGACCTCTTCGCGGGTAAATTTTGCTAATGAAAAGATAAAATTATCCCTATCGCAGAGTAAATCCAACCTCAGCTCATCGGGCTGCACATCCAGCCATGCTATAACCTACCCCACCATTTACTGGTTAAAACGCCTCATTGACTTGAGTCAAATCTTGCGAATGAAACGCTAAACATAGACCCCAAATCGGGTAATAGGGTTCCGCACCGATAAGTTTTTCAGACTATGATTACCGCCAGCCAGATAGATGGCAACCTCATCTCGCTCGCCACCGGTAACATTTTCAATTTCCCCTCAGGGCAAAACGCCAAGGATAAAGATAGCTTTGCCTTGGTGGTACGCAACCCTCTGACTCAACGGGTCGAGCAAGTTTACTGTCACAGTTAGCGTTTGTTTGGTCGTCACACGCCGGTTTGGAGAGTAGAATTACGCCATGTTGATTGATCAAACATCGGTTTTGTAAGCTGCTGATTCTCCCACATTGGAATACCATGACCAAATACAGTCTTCGCGCGCGCATGATGATTTTAATCTTGGCCCCCACGCTGCTTCTTGGGCTGTTACTCAGCACGTCTTTTATGGTCAATCGTTACAATGAGTTGCAAAAACAACTGGTTAACGCCGGCACGAATATTATTGAACCGCTAGCGGTGGCCAGCGAATATGGAATGACCTTTCGCAACCGCGATACTGTTCGGCAGTTAATTAATCTACTTCATCGCCGTCATTCGAGTATTGTTCGGTCAATTTCTGTTTTTGACGCAGATAACCATCTTTTTGTTACATCTAACTATAATTACAATTCCTCACAATTAAGATTGCCTAAAGGCACCCCTATTCCCACCTCACTGATGCTTTCCTATCGCGGTGATTCTCTGATTTTGCGGATGCCCATTGTGTCAGAATCCAACCTATCCAGTGATCGAACTTCCGATTCCGATATCACCAATCAGCCATTGGGCTATATCGCCATGGATTTGGATTTACAATCAGTTCGCTTGCAGCAATATAAAGAAATCTTTATTTCGACTCTGTTGCTGCTGTTCTGCATGTGTGTGGCAATTTTGTTTGCTTATCGGCTGATGCGTGATGTCACTGGCCCCATCCGTAACATGGTGAATACCGTTGACCGCATTCGCCGCGGGCAATTAGACAGCCGAGTTGAAGGGCAAATGCTCGGGGAGCTAAATATTCTGAAGAATGGCATCAACTCAATGGCCATGTCACTGGCGGCCTATCACGAAGAGATGCAACAAAATATTGATCAAGCCACGTCAGATTTGCGTGAAACGTTGGAACAGATGGAAATCCAAAACGTTGAGTTGGGGCTGGCGAAAAAACGTGCGCAGGAAGCCGCGCGGATTAAATCTGAATTTCTGGCTAATATGTCTCATGAGCTACGAACCCCGCTGAATGGGGTGATTGGCTTTACCCGTCAAACACTGAAAACATCGCTGACACCGACACAAACTGATTATCTACAAACCATCCAGCGCTCAGCCAACAATCTGTTATGCATCATTAATGATGTACTGGACTTCTCTAAGTTGGAAGCCGAAAAATTGGTTCTTGAACATATTCCATTCCCACTGCGTGGTGCGTTGGATGAAGTCATTATTCTGTTGGCACATACCGCCCATGAAAAAGGTCTGGAGCTGACCCTTCATGTTAATAATGATGTTCCGGAGCAAGTGATTGGTGATGCCATGCGTTTACAGCAAATAGTCACCAATTTGCTGGGTAATGCGATTAAATTCACCGAACAGGGCAATATCGATATTCTGGTGGCCACCCAGGCAAAAACTCCGCAACAAGTGACCTTGGTGGTAGAAATTCACGATACCGGCATTGGTATTTCTGAATCTCAGCAAACCCAGTTATTCCAGGCTTTTCGTCAGGCTGATGCCAGTATTTCACGTCGGCATGGGGGAACCGGGCTTGGGTTGGTTATCACCGAAAGATTGGTGAAAGAAATGGGTGGCGATATTAGCTTCCACAGCCAGGTTGATCGGGGTTCGACTTTCAGGTTCCATCTCACCCTGGATCTCAATGAAGCCATTCCCTATCGTCATCCCGATATGTCGTATCTGGAAGGGAAAACGCTGGCCTATATTGAACGCAATGCCACTGCGGCAAGAGCAACACTGGATATTCTCAGCATTACGCCTTTGCAGGTCACTCATAGCCAAACATTAGCGCAATTGCCGTTACAACATTATGATTTCCTGCTAGTTGGTGTGCCCATTCCATTCCGCAATAATATGGCAGTTCATCAGGATAAATTGGTGGCTGCACTGAAAATTGCTGAGCGAGTCATTCTAGCATTGCCAAGTCAGTCACAAGTGGAAGCTGAGCAACTTAAACAAATTGGTGCCAAGGCCTGCCTGATCAAACCATTATCATCTAATCGATTGATTCCTTTATTACTATGCGAAGAACCTCTTAGCGAATTAGCCGTGACAGAACAGCCCAGTAAATTGCCAAAATTGCCATTTAAAGTCATGGCCGTGGACGACAACCCGGCTAACTTGAAATTAATAGGGACCTTACTGGAAGAACTGGTTGAAGAAACCGTGTTATGTGACAGCGGAGCAAAAGCCATAACCTACGCCCGTGAAAATACGTTGGACATCATTTTAATGGATATCCAAATGCCGGAAATCGACGGCATTCGTGCCAGTGAAGTGATTCATCAGATGTCACATCACCAAGACACGCCGATCATTGCCGTCACTGCTCATGCCGTCCGTGGGCAGCAAGAGCAATTATTAAAATTGGGGATGGCAGATTATCTGGCAAAACCCATTGATGAAGCTCGGCTAATACAAGCAATTTCACGCTATCAATTTGATTATAAATCAGAAATCAGGGTAGAAACTGACATTCAATCTATTCCTCCATCGGAATGTCAGGGGTCAATAGACTGGCCATTGGCTGTGAGACAAGCAGCAAATAAAGAAACGCTGGCCAAAGACCTTTTAACCATGTTGTTAGAGTTCACCCCGCAAGTGGCCGAGCGCGTACAGGCGATTCTGGCCGGTGCTCAAGATGATGATATTCTGAATCTGATTCATAAGTTTCATGGCAGTTGTGCATGTAGCGGTGTGCCACGGTTGCGGCAATTATGTATGACGATTGAACAACAATTACGCCAACAAACTGAGTTGCAAGATTTGCAGCCTGAGTGGCTTGAATTATTAGATGAGATAGATAACGTTCGCTATGCTGCCCGAAATTATTTGGGTGCAGCCTGATATCAACGCGGCATCGGACATAAATAAAAAGGGCACAGCGATAAACGGCTGTGCCCTTTGTTACGGTATTTATACTTTTTCTATATAAACACCGGTTACTGTATCAGTGACGATTACTGCATCAACAAATAAAGTGAAGTATCACCACGCTGAATACTCAGCGCTAATACCGATGGTTTGGTATCAAGGATTTTACGCAGCTCACCCAGATTCTGAACCGGTTGCTGGTTTACACCCATGATGATATCGCCTTTTTTCAGGCCGATACGCGCAGCAGCAGTGCCAGGTTTCACACTATCAACTTTCACGCCTTTCTTACCATTCACATCAGAGTTGCTCAGTTCCGCCCCTTCAATGCCGGTGTAGAGATTACCGGAATCAACCTGAGTTTGGCTGCTCTGCTCTAATGTGACGTCCACATTGACCGGTTTACCCTCACGCAGCAGACCCAAGGTCATTTTGCTGCCGACTGGCAGGGTTCCAATTTCAGCACGGAAGCCAGCGAAACTGTTAATGGCTTTGCCGTTCATGCTAACAATCACATCACCCGCCTTGATCCCTGCTTTGGCCGCAGCAGATTTTGGCAGCACCTGGCTGATAAAGGCACCTTTCTGAGCATCAACATTCATAGCTTTCGCCAGCTCAGAATTCAATTCTGTGCCCATGATACCCAACTCACCACGTTTCACCTGACCAAATTCAACCATCTGCGAGGTCAGGTTTTTCACCATGTTACTTGGGATAGCGAAACCGATACCGATGTTGCCACCATCCGGTGCCAGGATAGCCGTGTTGATCCCAATCAGTTCACCGTTCAAGTTGATCAGTGCACCACCAGAATTACCACGGTTAATTGCCGCATCAGTCTGGATAAAGTTTTCATAGTTTTCCACATTCAAACCACTACGACCCAACGCCGACACAATACCAGAAGTGACGGTTTCACCCAGGCCATACGGGTTACCGATAGCGACGGTATAATCCCCGACACGCAGTTGGTCAGAATCGGCAATTTTAATCGCTGTCAGGTTTTTCGCATCTTTCAGCTGTAACAATGCAATATCAGTACGTGGGTCTTTACCAATCACTTTCGCATCAAAACTGCGACCGTCGCTCAACTTAACATTGATTTTAGTCGCATTATCAACCACATGGTTATTCGTTACGACATAACCCTTAGCTGCATCAATAATTACACCTGAACCCAGTGCACGGAAATCTTGCTTGTTTGGGGCTCCCCCCTTACTACCAGGCCCCCCCTGACACATCGGCGAACCTTGGAACGGAGAACCGTCCTGGCAGAATGGTGAGTCATCACCAAAGAATTGCTGGAACTGTGGTGGTACGCCGCCAGCACCGGCATTACTGACCAGGGCACTCCCCTCCACATTAATACTCACAACTGAAGGCATTACCTTCTCTAGCATTGGCGCCAGGCTAGGGAGCTGCTGGCTGCTGGAAGCAGCCGTCTCTGCCGCAATGGCGGAAGAAACCGGCCCCATGGCTAAACCGATGCTCAATGCCAATGCACTTAACACTAAAGTTGTTTTTTTCATGTATTCTGGTTCTCGCTATACAATTAATAATGAGTCAATAAATGGTGTATAACAGACTTATCCCATCAATTTTGATATTGCTGCGGGTCATGCTGGCAAACCCGATAATCTAACTCAATTTAGTTAATCGGGTGAATGCGAACCGCTAACACCACAGCAATTTCAAGTAAGAAGAATATAGTCGTCTTGCATAGTAAGATTAAATATGGGGGATGAAGTTCAGAGAGCCAATAATTGAAAAAGTAAAAAATATTGTCCGTCTTTACAAAACTACAGCTAATTAAACGGACATTTTATTTTTTTGCATACTATTCCGCAGCCATTAAACGTCGATATTCATCATAAGCATAAAGATCTGTCATACCACTGATATAATCTTGAATTAAACGCGCACGATAATAATACTCATATATCTCATGTTGTTCTGGCGATAAATTGCTTAGCCGCTCGACTGACTCCACATAAGCTAAACGATGTTTAGTCGACAATTTATGGAACAAACGGGTCTCAATCGGGTACTGACGATGGCTGTCTTCTGCCACTAATTGTGTAAACGCTGCTTGTGGCATAGCTAATAGCGGACTATATATATCAAGCAACCCACTAATAACTCTATACCCTTGTAATTCAAGCTGTTCTACTTCCGGGTAGTTGAATACGTGTTTCACGGCGACTTTTTTAAATATTTGCAGTAATTTACACGCCGCACTGGAATCTTCTAATAAAGCTTGGTTAAACGAGCCTGCAAATACAGCAGGAAGATTATCAATAAAACGCTGTGCTGCATGGGGAACTAATTTCCCTACGGTATTAACCCGTAAATACATAAAGAATTGGTCTTCCGAACTGCGCCGCCCTTGCCCGCGCCCTAATTGGCGAAATGCACCGCCAACCACCTTATCAAACAAATCGCCATGAGCAACATTGCCCCACTCTTGCATCATATGATCATAAAGTTGTTCAACACTGAAGATATTCTTTTCAACCGCGTCTTCCAAGTCGGCAATACAATAAGAAATATCATCCGCAGCTTCCATAATATAGGTCAGCGGAAAACGGTTAAACTCTCCCATATTGAGTTCACGACGTAAATCTTTAACATAATCCTCTTCCGCGAGATAAAACCCTGGTTTCTTCATTAAATAATGATGGGAAGCAGGAATATCACCTGACCAATAAGCCGGTTTGGTATATTTAAGAATGCAGCCAACCTGAGCATAGGTGAGGTTCAACTTTAATAAGCTATAAACCAAGCGAATTGCTTGCGCGTTACCCTCAAACTGGCTCAAGTCATGGCGAATTTTACTACGCAAAATATTGAGATCAGTTTCCCCCTCTCGTATCTTTAATACATTAACCCGACATTGATCTTTGCCCCGTGGCTCAGCACCACCGCCATTAGGATCCATTTGTTTAGTAAACCAATTATTGATTGCTGACTCGCCAAAATGCCCAAAAGGCGGGTTACCAATGTCATGCATCAGACACGCCATTTCTACAATACTTTCAAAAGGATCAAGCAGCTTATCCAGCCCATAGGCACTGATTTTTTTATCTTGCTTAAAGCGATTGAGGATCTCTTTGGCGATATAACGGCCAACCTGCTGAACTTCCAGTGAATGGGTCAAACGGCTGCGAACAGCAGCATTGCGCTCCAAGGGGAAAACTTGTGTTTTTTGTTGTAAACGCCGAATAGCCGCGGAGTTTACAATCCGCCCGCGATCACTTTCAAAAACGCGGATAATCTCATATTCATCTTCAGCCGAACTGGGTTTACCAAATGGCCGTTGAAAACTAATTTTCTGTTTAAAGTCAATCCCGGACATGTTGCCCCCTGAGCATTCATCTAAATACAGTGATACCCACTCTCGGAAGAAGATGCAATTGATTAGGTATGAACTGCGGCACATTACGCATTATCTTGGGTGAACTACCCGACTATCTCACTTACCTGATAAACTGTGCATTGATAATTACAGATTAATCTATTCTTTAAAATCGGCAGGTATCCATATGAAAGTAGGAATTATTGGTGCAATGGAGCAAGAAGTTACGTTGCTGCGTGACAAAATTGAAAATCGCCAAACTTTGGCTCGTGCTGGTTGTGAGATTTACACCGGCCAACTCAATGGCGTAGATGTCGCCCTGCTCAAATCCGGTATCGGTAAAGTGTCTGCGGCAATGGGCACCACTCTATTATTAGAGCATTATCAGCCAGATATTGTTATCAATACGGGTTCGGCGGGTGGTTTGGCTCCTAGCCTAAAAGTCGGCGATATTGTGGTTTCTACTGAAGTTCGCTATCACGACGCAGATGTCACTGCGTTTGGCTATGAACCTGGGCAGATGGCGGGCTGTCCGGCGGCTTTCAGCGCTTCTCCTAAGCTGATTGAACTGGCTGAAAGTTGCATCAAAGAATTGAATTTAAATGCAGTTCGTGGCCTGATTTGCAGTGGCGATGCTTTTATTAATGGCGCCGCTCCTCTGGCTCGCATTCGCGCTACTTTCCCGACCGTTGCTGCTGTTGAAATGGAAGCTGCGGCTATCGGCCATGTTTGCCACCTGTTCAATACCCCCTTTGTTGTCGTTCGCGCTATTTCTGATGTCGCCGATCAGGAATCTCACCTGAGCTTTGACGAGTTTTTGGTGGTCGCCGCTCAGCAGTCGACATTAATGATTGAAGCAATGTTAACCACACTGGCTCATCGCGATTAATGATGCGGCTTAATATTACCCTCTTGGCACGAGCAGCAATAATCCTGCCTCAAGCAGCGATGTTATTGTTGTTCAGCCTATTTACCTCATCCTCACTGGCGGCTGAGCGGGTTATCAGTTTATCACCCAGTACCACAGAATTGGCCTATGCTGCTGGACTCGGCGATAAACTGATTGCAGTAAGTGCTTACTCTGACTATCCAGAAGCCGCTAAAAAACTGGAGCATGTTGCCTCATGGCAAGGGGTGAATGTCGAGCGTATTCTGGCATTAAAACCTGATTTGATCCTCGCCTGGCGCGGAGGGAATCCACAACGTCCGCTGGATCAATTAGCGTCTTTTGGTATCCCGATTTTCTATTCTGATCCGATGAATATTGATCAAATCGCAGATGATCTGGATAAATTGGCCCAATATAGCCCACATCCAGAGCAAGCACGCCAGGCGGCGGTTCAGCTGCGTCATGAGGTTACCGAGTTACGTCGCCAGAATACGCGCAACCAGCCGTTACGCACTTTCCTACAATTTGGCACTCAACCGCTGTTTACCAGTTCCGGACATACGTTACAGAGTGAAGTTGTTTCTCTCTGCGGTGGGGAAAATATTTTTGCTGGTAGCCGAGTTCCCTGGCCGCAAGTCAGTCGTGAACAAGTCATGACCCGCCAACCGCAGGTTATCGTGGTGAGTGGTGATAAGTCCCAGACAGATAATATCCACGCCTTTTGGCGGCCCCAATTTACTGTTCCTGTGATAACCCTGAATGAGGACTGGTTTAATCGTGCTGGCCCACGTATTCTGCTGGCCGCTAAACAGCTGTGCCAGCAAATGGCCAGTCTTCCATCCCCTGTGGCGGAGTCACATTAATGCTGGTCTATTGGCTGGATATTTTAGGTACTGCGGTATTTGCTATCTCTGGTGTATTGCTGGCGGGGAAGTTGCGCATGGACCCCTTTGGCGTATTGGTTTTGGGGGTGGTGACTGCCGTTGGTGGCGGCACAATTCGCGATATGGCCTTAGCCAATGGCCCTGTATTTTGGGTGAAAGACCCCACCGATTTAGTGGTCGCGATGGTGACTTGCCTGGCAACTATCTTGCTGGTACGGCAACCACGGCGGACGCCTAAATGGATTCTACCCGTGCTAGATGCCATTGGTCTGGCGGTATTCGTGGGTATCGGGGTCAATAAAGCCTTTGCTGCGGGTGCCAGCCCGCTAGTTGCTATCTGTATGGGGGTTATAACCGGTGTCGGAGGGGGGATTATCCGTGATGTACTCGCACGCGAGATTCCGATGATCCTGCGTACTGAAATCTATGCAACTGCCTGTATCATTGGCGGTATTGTGCATGCTACAGCGTTTTATACTTTTGGTATGCCGCTGCAACAAGCAATGATGCTGGGCATGGTGATAACCTTGGGTATCAGACTTGCCGCTATTCGCTGGCGCTTAAAACTACCAACATTTGAAATAGAGCACTAATAACTATTCATCATTCTGATTGCCAATAAAAGCCTGTGTTTTGTACAATATACCTTGCTTGTAGACTCTCACCGGCTTTACAAGCTTTATTCATTAGAATGAAACATGGAGATAAGTACGAATTAAATCTTCAAGTTTTTAAATAATTGTCGGATACCTAGAGTCATCGCTGCCTGAACCAGATAGTGGCAGCTAAAAATGCAGTTATAAATTATGAAATGTTTTTTGTTGATGTTTTGGCTGGTCTTTCTTGCCAGCCCGTCGCTAGCCCAGGGGCTAAGCGGCACAATAGATTTACATCTGACTATCGTGCCATCTTGTCAGGTACAATTGTCGAATAAAAATGAACACGTAGTGAATGACCCAAAAATGAATTATCCAGAAATACAGTGTCATAGAGGAAATGGATTGGTTACGGAACCTAGAATCAGCCATTCTTTTATTGCATCAAATGGCCTACATGTTAGCAAAACCAGTGCCGACCAGATGGCGCAATTGATTACTGTTGAATGGTAATATTCAGATAAAAAAAAACCACGACTATGAAAGTTGCGGTTTTTTTTATCAAAATATTCGGTGATTCTATACCCAAAACATTGGTATTACAGCAAGGCCGCAAACGAGCAAATCCCGATGAGCTTACTCAAGTAAGTAGTTCGGGTGCATGAGTGCCGCTAACATAGCTGTAGCATCAGGGTTGGAGGGTAGGTTAGATGCTGAAAGAAGAACCGCACCCACAAGTACTCTTCGCGTTCGGGTTAGTCACGATAAAGCGAGAGCCTTCCAGCCCTTCGGTGTAATCCACTGCGCCACCAACCAAATATTGCAGGCTCATTGGATCCACGACCAGCTCAACACCTTGCTTTTCAATGGTCATATCGCCGTCGTTGATCTGATCATCAAAAGTAAAGCCATACTGGAACCCGCTGCATCCGCCACCGGTAATGTAAACCCGCAGTTTCAGATTCGGATTTTCCTCATCAGAAATCAACAGCTTCACTTTTTTTGCCGCTGCCTCAGTAAACTGCAGGGGCAGTACTGTTTCATCGCTCATACTCATCACTCCCAACCGGTGTTCGAGGTGCAGGTTACTACAATGGCAGCCTGATCTATCTTTTGATTATCCAATACCCGAGTAATTCATTCAAGTATTGTGGCCTAATGTTATATATTATCTACCTGTTTGAGTGCCACTTTCAACTGCGGCCTGTTGTTCCGCTACCTTTGCAGCCTGCTCTTGTCTTTGTAATGTGCGGGCTAAAATAGCTGAATACAAGGGCTTACCCCCCAGAAACTGCGCTATTAAGGTCGCCCCCAAGCAAGTCACAATCATCGGCAAAATAAGTTGATAATTATCGGTCATTTCCAGCACCAACACTATCCCGGTTAATGGAGCACGTACCGAGGCGGCAAACAGCGCCCCCATTCCGGCAATAGCAAAAGTGCCAGCATCAATACTGTACTGTGGGAAAAAATGCGCGCAGGACAGGCCAAAAGCGGTTCCCAGAATGGTCCCCAAAGCCAACATGGGGGCAAATATCCCACCAGGTGCACCAGAGCCAAAACACAGTAACGTGGTAATGACTCTCGCAATAAAAATAAAGAGCAACATCCCAATACTGAAATTACCAGCGACTGCAATGGGAATTAGGGCAAAACCACCGCCGACTGCTTCACCATGAATCAATGCCAGTAAGCCGCACATCCCCCCCAACAGACCACCGATTAATACCAATTTTCGCCAGTCGCCGCCGTGGAAACGCATAAATAGATCTTGTGTACGAAATATCGACGCATTAAACATCACTCCCACAGCACCAAAAATAATGCCCAGCAACAGATAGAGCCATAAGGTATTCAGTGGAACATCACTGAGTTTTCCTACATCAATAATCGCACGCTCACCATTAAAATAGCGGTAAACAATGGTTGAAGTGATGACGCCCACAAATACCGCTTTGATGGAGACTAAGCTATAGCGGAACTGCGAACGCATCTCTTCAATAACAAACAAAATTCCGGCCAATGGAGCATTAAAAGCGGCTGAAAGCCCCGCCGCTGCACCGGTCGCTAATAATGAATGACGTGCTTCTGAACTGCGCAAACGGAAGATGTCGACAATCATCCGCCCACTGTTCGCCCCCATTTGCACCATTGGCCCCTCCCGGCCTAACACCATGCCAGCCCCGAGAGTACCAAGCCCACCAATGAATTTGACCGGAATGACCCGCCACCAGCGAACGGGGCGCATTTCTTCCATTGCCCCTTCTATTTCGGGTATCCCAGAGCCACCCGCCTCGGGCGCAAAACGGCGTACCAGAAAATACCCCAACATAGCCAATAGTGCCGACATAATAAAAGCCAGCGGCCAGACTAAAATTGCATTATCAGCAACCTTAGCAATGGTCGCTAACCTTGCTTGCTGGATCCAATCGACACCGAGATCAAATGCAACCCCCAACAAACCGGTGACTGCCCCAACGACAGCGGCCATGATAAGAATAACTAAGGGTGTTGTATCGCGGTTAACTAATGCATGAATAAAACGGCCACGTTTAACTGCAGAAATGCCTTCATCGGGTATATTTTGCGTTGAATCAGTCATGGTTTGTATGCTTGCCAGTTAAATAATAAGTAATACAAATGAGCAATATGAGTTTAGCTTACACATTAATAATGTGCCTGATTAAATGTCCATGAAATGATCTTGCTCAGAAAAGACTTTTTCTCAAATTTTGCGGCATGCCGCGCAAGCTGTCTGCTAAATATGCCCAATCATTTGATAACCGCAGCCAGTCCTTTAGAATAAGCAGCATTGTTGATTGCCAAGGCTGATGTTGCCAATGTTAATATCGCCTAATTCAGGAGCCGTTTATGAGTAAATCCGAAAGTCTGTATGCCCAAGCAAAAGAGCTGATCCCAGGCGGGGTTAACTCTCCGGTGCGTGCATTCACCGGCGTTGGTGGCAGCCCATTATTTATTGAACGTGCTGATGGCGCATATTTGTTTGATGTCGATGGCAAGGCTTATATTGACTATGTTGGCTCTTGGGGGCCAATGGTCTTAGGGCATAATCACCCGGCAATTCGTCAAGCTGTCATTGAAGCTGTCGAGCGCGGCCTGAGCTTTGGTGCCCCCACGGAGATGGAGGTCAAAATGGCTGAATTGGTCACCAATTTAGTCCCAACGATGGATATGGTGCGAATGGTCAACTCCGGCACTGAAGCGACCATGAGTGCGATTCGTCTGGCCCGTGGTTTCACTGGCCGCGATAAAATTATCAAATTTGAAGGCTGCTACCATGGTCACGCCGACTGCTTGCTGGTCAAAGCCGGTTCCGGTGCTCTGACTCTTGGGCAACCAAACTCTCCGGGCGTACCCGCTGATTTTGCTAAACACACTCTGACCTGCACTTATAACAATCTGGATTCAGTACGTGAGGCTTTCGAACAATATCCACAAGATATTGCCTGTATCATTGTCGAGCCAGTCGCCGGTAACATGAACTGCGTTCCGCCACTACCGGAGTTCCTACCCGGCCTGCGTACACTGTGTGACGAATTTGGAGCACTGCTGATTATTGATGAGGTTATGACCGGTTTCCGTGTGGCATTAGCTGGTGCGCAAGATTACTACAATGTCGTCCCTGACTTAACTTGTCTGGGTAAAATCATCGGCGGCGGGATGCCAGTAGGTGCTTTCGGTGGCCGTCGTGATGTGATGGATGCACTGGCACCCACTGGCCCGGTTTATCAGGCGGGTACGTTGTCCGGTAATCCAATTGCCATGGCTGCCGGTTTTGCTTGTCTGACCGAAGTTGCACAGGTGGGTATCCATGAAACCCTGACCGAATTAACCGATTCACTGGCAAGCGGCCTGCTGCACGCAGCTAAAGTAGAAAATATCCCATTGGTCGTTAACCATGTCGGCGGTATGTTCGGCATTTTCTTTACTGATGCTGAAACTGTGACTTGCTATCAGGATGTGATGAATTGCGATGTTGAGCGTTTCAAACGTTTCTTCCATTTGATGCTGGAAGAAGGTATTTATCTGGCTCCATCTGCTTTTGAAGCTGGCTTTATGTCTGTGGCGCACAGCAAAGAAGATATTCAGAAAACGGTGGATGCCGCTCGTCGGTGCTTCGCACAGCTTTAATATCAATTACTTAACCATCTCCCTATGCTGGGAGATGGTTAAAATCTAACTACCGCCCTTGCTTACGCAATAAATAAACAAAATATGGCGCACCAATAAACGTCGCTAACAACCCAGCGGGGATCTGATTTGGGAATAGCAACATCCGGCCGCACCAATCAGCAAATACCATCAATAAACCACCTAAAATAGCCGCGATAAATAACTGCGGAATAGCTCGGCGGAAGCCCAGCATACGAGCCATATGAGGTGCCATCAGACCAACAAAACTTAATGGCCCGACCGTCAATGTAGCAGCCGCTGTCATGGTGGCTGCCAGTAACAAGATGGCTAGCCGACTAGGCGCTAGCGCCACACCTAATGCTCTGGCTGTCACACTTCCCAATGGTAAAATCATTAACCAACGGCGGCACAGTGGTGCTAATGCCATCAAAATCAGGGCGATGGCACCGGTGCTCAATGCTTGTGGAGCATCAACGGCATAGGTGGAGCCAGAAATCCATGTCAGCAAACCGCGCATACGGGGATCGCCGCTTGCTAGTAACATAGTAATGACCGTGGTAAAGGCAGTGCTCAATGCAATTCCTGCTAATAACATTCTACCGGGAGAGAACCCTCCTCGCCCTGCAACCACCAGAATCAGCAATAATGTCGCGGTCGCGCCCAAACTCCCCGCGGGTAACAACCAGGCCAGTGCATTGCCTGGCACAATAAACATCATAATCACGACACCGAAAGATGCACCGGAGCTGATCCCCAATACCTCGGGGCTGGCCATCGGATTGCCCGTCAGCTTTTGAATTAATGTGCCCGCAACCGCCAACATCATACCCGCCGCCAATGCAGCGAATACTCGCGGCCAGCGCCAATGTAATAATGCCTGGATATCATCACCGCGAATCCAATTCCAGCCATGGCTATCACGACCAAACATCAGCGCTACCATCAAACCGGCAAGCAGTATCAGTAAGCCAGCACTGACCCAGAGACCCAAATGTTGCCGCTCAGCGGGAACATGATCGCCAAAATCTATACTCGGTGCCGTTGCGCTGTGTAAGCGGGGCAACAACCATAATAGTAGCGGTGCGCCAATCAGCGCGGTGGCGGCACCGGTCGGAATTTCTTGCCAGACTTGTGCCAACCAGATGAGCCCTTGGTCCGTTACCCACAACAACAATGCGCCTAATACCGGTGCCAATATTAGGCGCTGCGATAACCGACGAGCGCCCAAAACCTTTGCCAACAGCGGAGAAAAAAGACCAATAAAACCAATGACACCGACCGCATTAACCAACATTGCACTAAACAAGATTGCTATCCCCAGCGCACTAAGCCGAGCCAATGATAGCCCTAACCCTAAATTACGGGCGACACCATCATCCAGGCCGAGCAAGGTTAATGGGCGAATCAATAAAGCCGCTAATACGCCGGTTATCAGCAAACGAGGTAGCAAAAACTGTACCCTGCTCCAATCTTGTTGATTCAGCGCGCCGCTACTCCACAGGAACAACCCTTGCAGTTGGTCATAATTAAATAACGCCAGCAGATTGCTGACTGCACTACAGTAAAGGCCGAGAACCAACCCCGCCAGTATCAGTGTCACCGGCGACATTCGCTTGCCCCAAGCCACGCCAAATACCAGCACGCCAATAGTAATACCACCGGCCATTGCTGCCAGTTGGCGGGTCAGTTCACCGCCGGGCAGCATCCACAACGTCGCAATGGTTAGACCAAGCTGCGCCCCTGCGGCGACACCCAAGGTGGCGGGTTCAGCTAATGGATTTCGCAAGACTTGCTGGAACAAAACCCCCACCAACCCCAATCCGGCACCGGTTAGCAGTGCCACTGCCAAGCGGGGAAGTTGGCTGTAATGGAATAACATTTGGCGCACGTCATCGCCGTCGGGTTGCCATAACGCAACCCCCCAGAGCGGGGCCGGTAATGTCTGGCTAAAATTGTGCAGTGTCAGCACCACTGCCAAAATCAGCAATAAACCAAGTAAACTGATAGGCAGAAGCCAACTTTTACGCGGGGTATTTGCCATCATCAGGATTTATCCCACGCCGATTCTAATAGGCGCACGAATCGCATGGCGGACAATGTTGCGCCATAGAACCATACTGCGGGCAGTATCTGTAATTGATTTTGACGCACGAATGACATGGATTGCCATAGTGGTGTACGGGTAACCTGTTGTAGTATTTCACTATTACCCTGGACGAAGCACATAGCCCGCCCCGGTTTTACCGTTGCTAAACGTTCGATACCCACCACCGCACTGCCCCAAAAATTAGTTTCACCCTGCCAGGCATTTTTAATATCCAATTCGTTTAATACATCCTGGAACAGACTACCTTGGCCGATGACCAACGCGTGGCGAGCATCCAACAGAGAAAACATCAATAATGATGTATTTTGGGCATTAAATATCCGCTGGCGAGCAACTTGCATAAAATGGTTAAAATCGGCGATATGCTGTTCAGCAGCGGCTTCTAACCCCAGCCGCTGGCCTAATGCACGCAATGAACTTTTACCGACGGCGAGCGGTGAACTCCCCTGTTGGCTAAAAGCAAAACTCATCGATGGGGCGATAGGCGCGAGTTTCTCTGGTGAGGGGCCAAAACCCTCGGACATCAGAATCAATGACGGCGCCATTTGTTGCAGCAATTCCAAATTAGGTTCTGTGCGCTGGCCGACATCAATAACACTGGCAGGTAATGCCGGTTCTTCGACCCATAACCGGTAATTATGAGTATCAGCCACACCGTACGGCGTGACCCCCAGCGCCAGCAATAATTCAGCGGGCAACCATTCCAGAGCAACGATCCTATCCACAGCAACGCCCCCGCGAACAGCAATTTTAGGGGGATTCACCGCCCATCCGGGCAATGAATATAATAATGGCGATAAGGCTAACGCGGTGAGCAATCTACGCCGAGTCAGGTTCGGCCGCACCGCAGCTATGGGGAAATGCATTTTCATCAATACACGAAACTTACCGGCGCACCACCGGCTGGATGCGGCAATATTCCCATAGGAATACCGTAAATTTGCTCCAATACCGCGCCCTGCATCAGGCTGTCCGCCGGGCCTTGCGCTATCATCTCGCCCCCGCGTAATGCCACTAAATGATCACAATAGCGGGCTGCCATATTAATATCGTGCAATACTGCAATGACGGTCAAACCGCGCTCACGGCTAAGACGCTGAATCAGCCCCAAGACTTCAACCTGATGAGCAATATCCAGCGCTGAGGTCGGTTCGTCGAGTAACAGGCAGCGGCTATTTTGTGCCACCATCATCGCCAACCAGGCACGTTGGCGCTCGCCGCCGGATAAACTGTCGACCAACCGGTTCGCCAGTGGTTTTAAATCCACCAGCGCAATAGCCTCTTCCACCTGCTCGCGGTCTTCTTGACGAAAACGCCCTAGCGCACCATGCCATGGGTAACGACCCATCGCCACCAGCTCACGCACAGTCATCCCTTCCGCTGCCGGTAATTGCTGTGGCAAATAAGCCACTTCACGGGCAAACGCTTTGTTGTCCCACTGGGGTAATGGCACACCATTGAGCAACGCCTCGCCACTGGCAGGCGGTTGGTGGCGGCCCAGCATTTTTAACAGTGTCGATTTACCGGAACCATTATGGCCGATAAGCCCACAGACTTTCCCCTGTGGAAAGGTCAGTGACAAGGGTTGCAATAAAATTCGGCCAGGAACCGAAAAACTCAACTCACGGAGTGAAAACACGCTGGATTGGCTTGCCTGTTGGTCCAAGATAGTGCCCTGCGATTGAATGTTAGCGGTTTTAACCGTTACTGTGACCCGAACGTTATCGACAAATAACGAGAAAGTGAATCGAAACGATAATAATTATCAAAGCAGCTAGTTTATGCGTAACTCACGGCGAACTGCAAGCGCAAAGCCTGTCGATTTAGCTGGATGAAGTACAGAAGATGAGTGCAAATAGCGGAAGTGAAGAGAAATGAACAATTGGCACGGTGATTGTCACCGTGCCAATTATTTTAGCGACGACCTTTGAACATTACTGGCCGAACATGTCTTTGATCCAACCCGCAACGCCATCGCCATCAGGCTTAGCTTGTTCCGCAGGTTGAGCGGCTTGGCACAATCCTTGTGGATTTTCTGTCCAAACAGGAATGGAGCGCATACCGCCGCCATCACCACAGACAAAATTCCCAGCCGAATCAATATTCATCTGGCTAATCCCTTCCGGTGGCTGCAATACCAGCGGCAATGGGGTTTGATTTTCAAGATAGCGGCGATACAAAGTCAGCGCGCCGTTAGCACCGGTCAACTTGGCCGGGCCATTATTGTCGCGCCCCACCCAAGCAATCGCCACTTCTTTACCATCAATACCGGCAAACCAGCTATCGCGCAGATCGTTGGTGGTACCGGTTTTAGCGGCCAGATTGTATTTTGAGAATTTCACTGATAATGAACGGGATGTCCCGCGGGCGACCCCTTGCTGCATGGCGTAAAGAGTCAGATAAGCTGCCTGTGCTGGTACCATGCGCTCCGCCTGCGGGAAGCTCTGATACAGCACCGTGCCATCTTCAGCAATCACCGAGCGCACGGCGGACAATGGCGCGCGATTCCCACCACTGGCGATAGTCTGATATTCCTGCGCGACTTCCACCGGAGTCAAGTCAATCGCCCCTAGCAACATCGCTGGAACCGGGTTAATCACGTTTTTCGGAATACCCAAACGTTGCAGCATAGCGCTTATCTGATCCAGCCCGACAGACATACCCAGATTCACCGTCGGCACGTTCAGCGAGTTAGCCAAAGCATCAATTAGCATCACCTGACCACGGAACTGACGATCATAGTTTTTCGGCTGCCATGATGAGCCATTGGGTAATTTAATCGACAGCGGTTGGTCCGCCAGCCAGGTATTAAGGCGGTATTTATCCGGCTCACTCAGGGCTGTCAGATAGGTCGGTGGCTTGGCGAGTGACCCCACCAAACGGCGGGCCTGCATCGCGCGGTTAAAGCCAGCAAATTGCGGCTGCGCGCCCCCAACCATAGCACGAACTTCGCCACTGAAACGGTCGACAATCACCATCGCCGCTTCCAAATCATCCAGATGGCGCGCCGCTTTTAGCGCCGGGATCCCATCTTCGATGGCTTTTTCTGCCGCATCTTGTGACACCGGGTCGAGGGTGGTGAAGATTTTCACGCCGGACAAATCGTTAATTTTGTCGCCCAGCTTCTGCTGTAACTCTTGGCGCACCATCTGCATAAATGCCGGCTGTGGGGTGATTACCCCGCCTTTCGGCTGCACACCCAATGGCCGGGCGCTGAGCATGGTGTACAGCTCGGCATCAATCACTCCCTGATTCTGCAACAAACGCAGCACCAGATTACGGCGCTCAAGTGCCAGAGTCGGGTTACGCCATGGGTTATACAGCGACGCCCCTTTGACCATTCCCACCAGCATAGCTTGCTGATCGAGGCTCAGCTCATTCACCGGACGACCAAAGTAATACAGGCTCGCCAAAGGAAAGCCGCGAATCTGATCACTGCCACTTTGGCCGAGATACACTTCGTTCAAATACAGTTCTAAAATCCGGTCTTTGCTGTAACGGTAGTCCACCAGCAGGGCCATATAAGCCTCGTTGGCTTTACGCCACAGTGAACGCTCGTTAGTCAGGAACAGGTTTTTAACCAACTGCTGCGTCAAGGTACTGCCGCCCTGCACCGCCTTACCGGCAGTGAGGTTAGCCAGCATCGCGCGGCCAATAGAATACGGGCTGATGCCGTCATGCTCATAGAAATGGCGGTCTTCTGTTGCCAGCAAGGTATCGACCAGCAAATCAGGGAAGCCAGCACGCGGTACAAACAAGCGCTGCTCACCGTTAGGAGATTGCAGCATGGTGATCAGCTTGGGATCAAGACGCAGGAAACCGAAATCGCGCTGATTATCCAGGTTTTGGATTTGCGCCAAACTGTCATTTTTAAACACCAAACGCGCGCGGATTTGACCTTCTTTCGCATCAGGGAAATCAAACGGGCGGCGCAAAATATCAATGCTGTCGCCCTGCACGGTAAACTCGCCAGGGCGAGTCATCCGAGTGACCTGGCGGTATTGCATTCCTTCCAGCAAATCGATCATTTCTTTCTTGCTGTAGGACATTCCCGGCTCAAGGCTCACCATGCGGCCATAGACGGCGGCGGGCAGTTGCCAAACCTTGCCATCAATCCGGCTGCGGATTTGCGAATCGAGATAGACCCCATAAATTGCCAACACCACTGCGCCCACCAGGAACAGTTTGATGAATAACCCAAGCCAACGGCGTTTTTTGCGCGGGGGACGTGATGCTACCTTTCTTGGCATCGGTTCTTCCTCGTCATCATCGTAATCATCATCGCCGTGGTCTTCATCATCTAAATAGTCTTCTTCTTCGTATTCATCTTCATCACGCCGCCGGCGCAATGGCCGTTTTGATGCGACTTTGGGTTGGGCTTTCTTGCCCTTGCGCCCTATTGGCTCGCGGTCATCCCCAGACATGTCTTTTTCTCCACGCGCATTGGCGATTATTGCGGCTTAATGTGTTCCCCAATTCATCGGATAGAAAGGAGAAACATCTGAAATTATTGGCTGTTGACCATGTGATCTTATTTATCTTGGTACTTTTTAGTCCGGCGAGTCGGGCGGGTATTCGCGGGGTCGTCCGGCCAGACATGTTTGGGATAGCGCCCTTTCATCTCTTTTTGTACCTCGCGATATGCTCCCTGCCAGAAAGCGGCCAAATCACCGGTAATCTGTAGCGGCCGGTGTGCCGGTGAAAGTAACTCAAGCACCACTGCCACCCGCCCACTTGCTAGCATCGGGCTGTGCTGTTCGCCAAAAACTTCCTGCAAACGCACCGCTAATACCGGTGGCCTCTCGACATAATAACGGATGGGTAGGCGGCTACCGGTCGGCACAGTGTAATGAGTTGGCAGCTCAGTATCCAGCCGTTGACGTAACTGCCAGCTCAACAGGCGAGTCAGTGCTTCCACAATATTCACTTGCCGCAGACCACGTAAATCCCGTACCCCGGACAGAGACGGCTGCAACCACAGCTCAAGTTTACCCAGTAAATTGTCGTCATCTACCACAGGCCATTGTTCTTCGGGCAGCCAACGGCTGGCACAATGTAAGCGGGTGCGCAATTGTTCGGCATTTTCATCCCAATTGAGCACTTGCAGCCCTTGTTCGCGCACCCAGTTTAGCAGCGCGAATTGCAATGCTTCAGCACTCGGTTTCGCTAAAGGCTGCGCCCGTAAAGTCAGCCGCCCAATCTTCCAGCGCCGCCAGGCGCGCAAAGTGCCCTTGTCATCATCCCACTCGACCTCTGTCCGCTCTTCGACCAAACGGGGGAGTTGTTTCGCTAGCGCTTCAATCTCAATCGGTAATGCCAGTAAAATACGCGCGTCCGGCCCGCTACTGCTTTGTAATAAGCTGGCGACCACCAACCAAGGCGCTCGTGACAACGCCTCGTCTTGCGCCATAGCGGCCCCCATACCGTTAGCCAACAGATAGCGCCCATCCTGCCCACGTTGCTGCGCGATGCGATCAGAATAAGCCAAGGCCAGCAATTGACCGGCGATATCACTGTCAACCGCGCCCACACGGGCATTAATTCTTTGTGTTAATTGCCTCGCACGCCGCTGCCAGTGCGGTTGTGGGCGGCTGAGCCAATCGTGTAAATCAATTTGACCGGATCGCGGCGGCTCTTCCAGAATCGCCGCTAATAATGCCGCCGTGGCTAACGCATCCGGGCTTTGCTCGGCGGCAAAACACAGCATAGCGGCCAGACGCGGTTCGCAACCCAAACTGGCCATGCTGCGCCCCATGCGGGTGAGGTGCCCCGCTGCATCGATAGCCCCTAAACTTTGCAATAAATCATGCGCCACCGCCAGTGCAGCTTGCGGCGGCCTATCAAGCCAACTGAGTTGCGCCGCATCCTGGCATCCCCAGTTCAGTAATTCCAGCCACAAGCTGCATAAATCACTGTTAAGAATTTCTGGTTCACTGTATTCCGCGGCCCGCTCGGCCTGCTCTTTGGCAAACAGATGCCAGCAGATCCCCGGCTCCAGTCGACCGGCACGCCCGGCACGTTGCACCATGGAAGCTTGACTGATGCGCTGAGTCACCAGCCGGGTCAAGCCGTTTTTGACATCAAAGCGTGCGACTCGTTCCAACCCGCTGTCGACCACCAGCCGGATCCCCTCAATGGTCAGACTGGTTTCAGCAATATTGGTCGCCAGCACCACTTTTCGTCGCCCAACAGACGCCGGTTGAATAGCTTTCTGCTGTTCACTGAGCGGTAAAGCGCCATACAGCGGGCAGAGGTCAGTATCATTGGCAACCTCGCCTTGCAGCCGCTCCATCACTCGATGAATCTCTCCTACGCCGGGTAAAAATAGCAGTAAAGAGCCCGTTTGCTCATTCAATAAGCGCTTAACGCGATTGGCAACCCCATCCTCCAGCCGCTCATGGCTCGACAAAGGTTGATAGCTGCGCTCGACTGGAAAGCTGCGCCCAGCAGAAACAATGGCTGGCGCTGATGGCAACAGTGCGGAAAGCCGCTGGTTATCTAGCGTCGCTGACATGATCAGCAGTTTGAGGTCATCCCGCAGCCCTTGCTGCACATCCAACAATAGCGCCAGCGCCAAATCGGCCTGTAAACTGCGCTCATGGAATTCATCGAGAATGACCAAAGACACTCCCGTCAGCTCGGCGTCCTGCTGTAACATGCGGGTCAGAATGCCCTCAGTCACCACTTCCAGCCGTGTCTCCGGCCCACTTTTGCTTTCGGCGCGCATCCGATAGCCCACCGTCTGCCCCGGCTGTTCACCCAATTGTTGGGCCAACCGGTAAGCGACATTTTTCGCCGCCAGCCGCCGAGGTTCCAGCATGATAATCCGGCCAGGCAAGCCCGCCAGACGCAAAATTTGCAGCGGTAACCAGGTCGATTTACCGGCACCGGTTGGGGCGTGGAGCAAGACTTGCGGTGAGGTTTGCAACGCAGACAATATCTCACTGAGCACTTCACCTACCGGCAAAGCAGCCCCCTGCGCATCACTTTCTCTCTGACTTACCACCACATTCTTCCCCACACTCTCTACTTTCATCGTCAGCCATTGTAACATCATGGCCGTATAGCGTATTTAGCCGAGTGATTATGCCAATCTAATGATTAAAACCGCCGATAAAACTATCGTTAATAAAACCAGCTTTCGCCGTCTGTTCTTTGCGCTGGCCCTGCCTGATGCCCTGCAACAGACTATTGTGCCATGGCGAGCAGATAACTTCCCGCCCGAGGCTGGCCGCCCTATTGCTGCCGTGAATCTTCACCTGACACTGGCGTTTCTCGGCGAGGTTAGTCACGCTAAAGCTCAAGTCTTGCAGGAACAAGCCGGGCGCATTAGTCAGTCAGGTTTTAACATAACGCTGGATGATATTGGCCACTGGCCTAATTCCGGAGTGATATGGCTCGGATGTAAAAATCCCCCGCGCGGGCTGTTGCAATTGGCCCAGTTATTGCGGTCCCAAGCGGCGCGCAGTGGTTGTTACCAAACACCGCTGCCATTTCATCCCCATGTGACGTTATTCCGTGGGGCTATTCGCCCAGTCGCCATACCGGCGAAAGCTCCCAACGAAAGCTTTCGGGCAGACTTTTTTTCGTTATATGAATCGGTATTCACACGCGGCCGCACCCGTTATAACATTGTACAAAGCTGGCCATTGGCTAGCACTGAAAGGAAACCTGATGCCATCTAATTCCCAGTTGCCGGCTTTGGCCCCTCGGTTATTATCTTTTAACCCCAAATTACAGCCCGCCACACTTATCCTGCGGTATAAACGCTTTTTAGCTGATATTGTGACGCCCGAGGGAGAAACATTAACTATTCATTGCGCTAATACCGGAGCAATGACCGGTTGTGCCACGCCAGGGGATAGGGTCTGGTATTCGACCTCGGATAACCCAAAACGCAAGTATCCCCATAGTTGGGAGTTAACTCAGACCCAAACCGATGATTGGATATGCGTAAATACCTTGCGTGCCAATGAGTTAGTCAGTGCGGCAATAGAGAATAATTATATTTTTGAATTATCCGGTTACATTTCTGTCAAAAGAGAGGTTAAGTATGGGGGTGAAAATAGCCGTATAGACTTGTTATTGCAGGCAGAAAATAGGCCTAACTGCTATATTGAAGTCAAGTCGGTTACTTTATTACAGCAACAATGTGGGTACTTCCCGGATGCCGTCACCCTGCGGGGTCAGAAGCATCTCAGGGAGTTAAAAAACATGGTTGCCAATGGTCACCGGGCTGTACTTTTTTTTGCCGTATTGCATACGGGCATCAGGCAGGTCGCCGCTGCCCGACACATTGACAAACGCTATGCAGAATTGCTGGCCCAGGCTCAGCAAGCAGGAGTGGAGATTATCTGCTACGGTTTTCAACTATCGCCTGACGGTATTGCGCTTGATGCACGCCTACCGTTATTACTGGACGAAATGCCCCATCCATAGCGCTGAATAAAAAAGCGATGATTGGATGAAGTTGCTCGCCAAATACGCCTGCCCTCACACCATTGTCAAGCAGGCGACAGGAATAATTGCTAACCTTCCTTCCTTCTGTTATTTATAGCGGCCTGATTTTTTCCCCTATTGGGGATTTTGATAGTGCGTATGAATGTAGGAGAAGCATCATGCAAGAAGGGCAAAAACGTAAAACCTCGTCCTTGAGCATTCTCGCCATAGCTGGGGTAGAACCATACCAAGTGAAGCCTGGCGAAGAGTATATGAATGCCGCCCAGCTGTTGCATTTCAAGCGGATTCTTGAAGCATGGCGCAACCAGCTCAGGGACGAAGTAGACCGTACTGTATCGCACATGCAAGACGAAGCTGCTAATTTCCCCGATCCGGTAGACCGTGCTGCGCAGGAAGAAGAGTTTAGCCTTGAACTTCGTAACCGCGACCGCGAGCGTAAGCTGATTAAAAAGATCGAGAAAACCCTGAAGAAAGTCGAGGATGAGGATTTCGGTTTCTGCGAGTCTTGTGGCGTAGAAATTGGCATTCGCCGTCTGGAAGCACGACCAACTGCAGATTTGTGTATTGACTGTAAAACCCTCGCCGAAATCCGCGAAAAGCAGATGGCAGGCTAACACAGTAATAATCTGTATATCCAAAGACGTTGGGGTTATAGGTAGCAGCAAGTGAGAGACAAATTGGTTGTAAACCATTTTGAACAGCGCTTGCGTTGGCCCGTAGGGTGAGCCTCTGATGAGGCTCGTAATCCCGCTGAGCTTACTCAAGTAAGTGATTCGGGTGAGATAGTGTAGCTAACAACCCTACAGCTCCAAGTACAAAGGGTATGACACGGTGCCAGAGCCATCTCCGGCACCGCATTTACCACACTGGATTTATGTCCAAAGATATCATTACCGAGCAAACTGCGCTTATGCAAACCCCATATGTTGGGCGTTTTGCACCTTCCCCGTCTGGTGATTTGCATTTCGGTTCGCTGATTGCTGCATTGGGAAGTTACTTGCAAGCCCGCGCTGAAGGTGGGAGCTGGCTAGTTCGCATCGAAGATATTGATCCCCCCCGTGAAATCCCTGGCGCTGCAGACCGTATTTTAGCGACACTGGACCACTATGGCCTCCATTGGGATGGCCCGGTTATTTATCAATCTCAGCGCCATGAAGCCTATCGCGCCACCTTAGACTGGCTGGAGCAACAAGGGCTGAGCTATTACTGCGCCTGCACCCGTAGCCGCATCCAGCAAATCGGTGGTTTATATGACGGTTATTGCCGTGACCGCCATTTACCAGCCCAGAACTCAGCCATTCGCTTACGCCAAACTCATCCGGTTTATACCTTTTGTGATAAATTACTCGGTGAGTTGCACGCCGTGCCCGCACTGGCTGAAGAAGATTTTATTATTCGTCGTCGAGATGGCTTATTTGCCTATAATCTGGCGGTGGTGGTCGATGATGCCTTTCAAGGGGTGACCGAGATTGTACGCGGAGCCGATTTAATCGAACCCACAGTGCGTCAGATAGCGCTCTACCAGCAGTTACAGCAACCGGTGCCCCGCTATTTGCACTTACCGCTGGCGCTGAATCATAATGGTAATAAGCTCTCTAAACAAAATCATGCGCCGTCGCTGCCCAATGGCTGTCCGCGTCCGATTTTAGTCGAAGCTCTAAAGTTTTTGCGTCAACCGATACCAGAATGCTGGCAAGATCTTGATTTACCGTTATTATTACGCTTTGCCGTCGACAATTGGACATTGGCAACCATTCCGCATCACGGGGCGGAGATAGCCAGTGAAAACACAACGGCATTCTCAAAGACAGCACGGTGAGCTATGATTAGACGCTGTTTTTCTGTTGTTCTGTAATTTATTAGCCACTATCGAGGTGTACCATTTTTACCCGAGTAGCCAATTTCTGCCGTAAGGTACTGATTCGCGATAATAAATCAGCTGGCGATAGCAAAGCTGTCCGTGATGACACGGCTCGTGATAGCAGTGCCCGTAAAGATAAAGTGCCCGGTGAAGATAACGTGGCCCGCAAAGAGAAAAGGCCTGCCAGAACGAATACTGGCCGCAAGAATCATGCGGTGCCGACTTCACAACAGCTTTCTTCACAGCAAAGTGCGATGACGATTATTCCACGAGATCAGCACAATATTTCCCGTAGAGATATCAGCGATAATGCGCTGAAGGTTCTCTATCGCCTGAATAAATCAGGTTACGAAGCCTATCTGGTTGGCGGCGGTGTCCGTGACCTATTGTTGGGCAAAAAACCAAAAGATTTTGATATCACCACCAGCGCCACGCCAGAACAAGTGCGAAAGTTATTCCGCAACTGCCGCCTGGTCGGTCGCCGTTTCCGTCTGGCCCATGTCATGTTTGGCCCGGAAATTATTGAAGTCGCCACTTTCCGTGGTCACCACGAACAGCAGCAAGCGGAAGACAGCGACAAAAACTCTTCTCAGCAAGCACAAAATGGCATGCTGTTGCGCGACAATATTTTCGGCACCATTGAAGATGACGCCCAGCGCCGAGACTTCACGATTAATAGCCTCTATTACGGCATTTCTGATTTTGCGCTACGCGACTACACCGGCGGTTTGCGTGATCTGAAAGAAGGTATTATTCGCCTGATTGGCGATCCTGAAACCCGCTATCGTGAAGATCCGGTGCGGATGCTGCGGGCAGTTCGTTTTGCCGCTAAACTGGATATGACGATCAGCTCGGAAACTGCGGAGCCGATCCCGCGCCTGGCCTCGCTGCTGCACGAGATCCCACCCGCGCGTCTGTTTGAAGAGTCACTCAAACTACTGCAATCCGGCTACGGCTATAAAACTTATTTAAAACTGTGTGAATATCAGCTTTTCCAGCCGTTATTCCCACTGATTGCCCGCCATTTTACCGAGCATCATGACTCGCCGATGGAACGTATTTTGGTTCAGGTTCTGAAAAATACTGACTATCGTTTGCATAATGATAAGCGCGTCAATCCAGCATTCTTATTTGCCGCTATGCTTTGGTATCCGCTGATTGAACATGCGCAGAAGCTGACGCAAGAAAGTGGTCTGGCCTATTACGATGCTTTCGCACTGGCAATGAATGATGTATTGGATGAAGAGTGCCGTTCACTGGCAATTCCAAAACGTATAACTTCATTGGTGCGAGATATCTGGTTGCTGCAACTGCGGCTGTCACGCCGTCAGGGTAAACGTGCGCATAAGCTGATGGAGCATCCAAAGTTCCGTGCAGCTTACGACTTGCTGGCACTGCGTGCTGAAGTCGAAAATAACCATGAATTACAGCGTCTTACACAGTGGTGGGGAGAATTCCAGGAAGCCACACCGCTACAGCAAAAAAATATGCTGAATACTTTAGGGGCCGATCCGGCACCGCGTCGCTCTCGTCCTCGCCGCCCACGTAAGCCAGCACCACGTAACGAAGGGGCATAATACGCACCATGATCCGGGTCTATATCGCGTTAGGCAGTAATCAGTCTATGCCACTGCAACAGGTTAAAACCGCACTGGAAGCGCTGGAGCATCTGCCGCGCACCCAGTTGGTGGCATGCTCGCCTTTTTATCGCACTAAACCGTTAGGCCCTCAGGATCAGCCGGATTTTCTTAATGCGGTCGTAGCGTTAGATACCTCCCTGCCCCCGGAACAACTGTTAGACAGCACCCAAGCCATCGAACGCAATCAGGGGCGGGTAAGGAAAGAACAGCGCTGGGGGCCACGGACACTGGATCTCGATATTATGTTGTATGGCGATCAAGTGATAAAAACTGATCGCCTCATTGTGCCGCATTATGGTTTGAAAGAGCGCGAGTTCATGCTCTACCCGCTGGCCGATATTGCCCCTGATCTTATTTTCCCCGATGGCGAATCGCTGTCAGACCGCCTTAAACTTGTAGATAAAAATGGCCTGGTACCTTGGTAAGGGTGCTTGTTTGCTAAATCCAACACATAATATACCTCTCTGATATTCCCCCATTTTAACCTACCGTCTCAGGAGAAAGAGTGATGAAAGCCACCACCATGAGCCATTTGCGCCAATGGAAACTCGAGAAGCGTAAGTTCGCCACACTGACTGCCTATGATGCCAGCTTTGCGCAATTATTCGTCGAACAGGGAATTGAGGTTCTGCTGGTGGGTGATTCGCTCGGTATGACGTTACAGGGCTTCGACTCGACATTGCCGGTCACAACTGCGGATGTGGCTTATCACACCCGTGCTGTGCGCCGTGGTGCGCCTCATTGCCTATTATTAGCAGACATGCCATTTATGAGCTATGCCACACCAGAGCAAACATTTGCCAATGCCGCCGAACTGATGCGGGCCGGGGCCAACATGGTCAAACTGGAGGGCGGTAGCTGGTTGTGCGATACCGTTCGCATGCTGGCAGAACGGGCTGTTCCAGTGTGTGGGCACTTGGGGTTAACCCCACAATCAGTCAATATTTTCGGCGGTTACAAAGTGCAAGGCCGTGAAGAAGTCGCGGCGAACCAACTGTTGAAAGATGCTCAGGCGCTTGAAAATGCGGGCGCACAATTGCTGGTACTGGAATGTGTTCCCGTGGAACTGGCGCAGCGTGTGACTGAAGCACTGGCAATCCCGGTGATTGGTATTGGCGCGGGGAATGTTACCGACGGACAAATTCTGGTCATGCATGATGCATTGGGCATTACTGGTGGACATACGCCGAAATTCAGCAAAAATTTCCTGGCGCAAAGTGGGGGAGATATTCGTGCCGCCATTAAGCTGTATATTCAAGAAGTTGAGAGCGGCGACTATCCCGCTGAAGAACATACTTTCCAGTAAGTTTTGGTTGATAAATATTCAGGGGAATTGGGATGCTGATTATTGAAACTTTACCACTGTTACGCCAGCAAATCCGCCGTTGGCGTCAAGAGGGTAAGCGAATCGCACTGGTACCTACGATGGGTAACCTGCACGAAGGGCATATGACATTGGTGGAAGATGCCAAAACTCGTGCCGATGTTGTGGTTGTCAGTATTTTTGTCAATCCACTGCAATTCGAGCGCCCGGATGATTTAGCCCGCTACCCGCGCACCTTGCAGGAAGATTGCGAGAAGCTGACCCGCCACGGTGTAGATTTAGTGTTTGCCCCGGCAGCAGCGGATGTTTACCCCGCGGGCCTGGACAGCCAGACCTATGTTGACGTCCCTGCCCTATCAACTATTTTGGAGGGTGCCAGCCGCCCTGGCCATTTCCGTGGTGTATCGACTATCGTCAGCAAGCTGTTCAATCTGGTTCAACCGGATGTGGCCTGCTTTGGTGAGAAAGATTATCAGCAACTCGCGCTGATCCGCAAAATGGTGGCGGATATGGGCTATGACATCAATATTATCGGCGTGCCCATTGTACGCGCGAAAGATGGCTTGGCACTGAGTTCCCGTAATGGTTATCTGACCGCTGAAGAGCGCAAAATTGCGCCGCAGCTTTATAAGATAATGCAGGCGTTAGCTGAGAAGCTCGCCATGGGTGAACGGCAGATTGATGAGTTACTGGCTGACACTGCAGAACAATTACGCAATGCCGGTTTTACACCGGATGAGCTGTTTATCCGTGATGCCCAAACCTTGCAGCCGTTGACGGTTGACAGTAAGCAAGCCGTGATATTGATGGCTGCCTGGCTAGGTAAAGCTCGCCTAATTGATAATCAACAGGTTGATTTACAAGGCTAATTTTAACAATACAGCGTGTATTGACTCTCTCAAAAGAAACCTGCATTGCAAGTTGGCGCAGGGGATACAAAGTCAGTCATAGACAACTGATATAAAATCAGCAAAACTGGATGCTTCTCCCTAAATCGATCGATGATGGGGCGGGTGCCAGACTTATTCTGGGCAATAACCGGGGTCAAAGGTAAGAGTTATGATACGCACTATGTTGCAAGGCAAACTGCACCGGGTGAAAGTCACTCAAGCTGATTTGCACTATGAAGGTTCCTGCGCTATTGATCAGGATTTTCTGGAAGCCGCAGGTATTCTGGAATATGAAGCCATTGATATTTATAACGTTGATAATGGTCAGCGTTTTTCAACTTATGCTATCGCTGCCGAACGAGGTTCACGAATTATCTCAGTGAACGGCGCAGCAGCACGTTGTGCCTGTGTTGGCGACAAATTGATTATCTGTTCCTATGTCCAGATGTCCGATGCTGATGCCCGTCTGCACCACCCAAAAGTGGCGTATTTTGAGGGTGAAAATCAGCTGCAACGCAAGGCTAAAGCCGTCCCCGTTCAGGTGGCTTAATAACCGTCGGACGCGAAGTTACACATATAGAAAAGGCGCTTAGCTTAACCACAGCGCCTAAAACTGCTGGTAAACCTTTATATCTCGATCTTGTAAGGTGAGGACAGGTAGAAGAGTAAAGCGTCCGCGCCAGGGATGGCGCGGCTCGAGCCCCCAGGGAAGGGTTTACGGCGTCTTTACGATCTACCTGTTTTCACCGCTGCGAGCACTTTGTCATTAAGCCCACCTTTTTTATATCTTAACGTCACACTATAAAATAACTAATCTGACTCCATCACCGCAGGTGCAGCGGCAACCGGCTGGCCAGGTTCATTGGCAATACGCTCAGCCATCGTCGGAATGGAATCGGTACGCAGAATATAAAGCCGCTTGAGGGTATACGGATTATCGCCAGGTTTGACCTTGCCCTGCATGGTCGTCACCGCCAAATGGAAACCGGCATTTTTCGCCGCATCAATGGCGGTTTGGTTAAAACCACCGAACGGATATGACAGAAAAATCACGTGTGGATTAAACTGCGACAACGCCCGGCGAGAATGTTCAAAATCAAAAACAATATTATGATAAGAACGACTCAATAAGATTGGGTTACGTTTATTGTCTGTCCGGTGTAAAAAGTGCGTATGAGACTGAATATCAAATACATCCTGAATTGCTTTCAATTCAGAAATACTCATAAACTGTAATGTGTCAGGATTCCATTTCTGAGGATGACGTTTAATGCGCGATGAAATAATAAATGCCGTTGCCCGGAAGCCATTTTCTTTCAGAATCGGATAAGCATAGCGATAGACTGATTTAAGGCCGTCATCGAATGTCAGCACCACAACTTTCGCCGGCAGGTTAATTTTGTTATTGAGATAACCTTCAAGCTGATAAAGAGAAATAGTGTCATAACCCGTCTGCTTGAGATAGGTCATCTGGTTGCTAAACGCGGCATCAGAGGTCGTCGTTGAAGTATTCAGGAAACGTTTATTTTCCTCATTTTTCAACATATGGTGATAAGTCAGAATAGGAATGCCATTATCTATCTCAGCATCAGTACTGCTGACATACCCCAGACGATCGCCAATATTAACCTGATACCACGTGTTACCTAGCCGGTCTTTCAACTTACCTACAATCGGATAGCGTAAGTTTTCTGCTAAGGTTGCAAATTGCTCGCCGTCTACATCTGCGACCAGATAAACTGGGGTCTCGCGTTTGATAATAATGTTTTGATTCGGTAGAGGCTTGTTCAAGTCACCCAATATATCATTGTTTTTTCGCGCTTTATTGATATCGCGTAAATCGTCTTTATCAATAAAGCCGATACCGTTACCAAACTTGAATTCATAATATTCTGCCGCGGCGGGCAAAACCTGGATAAGTTGATCTTCTTTAATCTCACCGACAGGAATGACCTGATCGCCAACCAATGAATACATTTCGCTATCGCGGTCTGTAACCATATATTTAGGGGTAAGAACCGCTTCGTCTGGCAGGAGGTCTGCATGGGTTGCCGGCATCATTACCGACATGACAATACCGAGTAGCATCCCAATAGCTATTCTGTTTTTATGCCACATTATCGTTCTACTTATGCGCATTCGGCGCTGAATTGAAAAGGGAAAAATCTGGTGCGCCAGCATAGCACGAGACACCCGAGGTTGAGAAAGATGATATTAGACGGGGACATTATTTATTACGATTAAATTCTAGTATTAACAACAATTAACTTACTAATAATTTACGAATAACACTTAAAATCCGATCCAAAGTCACTGACGTTGCAGAGGTGAATACAGCCAACACCGCTGCAACGTCCAGGCCGAAAAACATCCCAAAAGTCATTGGTGTTACAGCAAGGCGGCAAGTCAACGCATCCCGATGAGCTTACATTAGTCAGTGATTCGGGTAAGTGGACGTAGCCAACACCGCTGTAGCGCCAAGGCCGCAGGGGATTAGGTGCGTAGGCCGCGCCCACGCTCAATCAAATACCAAGCCCAAGCATAAAATACCGCGATAAACACCACTAGCACACCAATGGTAAAGACCAACGGCACATCAGTAATTCCGAGGAATCCGTAACGGAACCCACTGATCATATACACGATAGGGTTAAGTTTTGACACCGCTTGCCAGAAAGGAGGAAGCAAGGCTAACGAGTAAAATACCCCACCCAGATAGGTTAGTGGTGTCAGCACAAAAGTCGGCACCAGACTGATATCATCAAAAGTCTTGGCAAAAACAGCATTCAACAATCCGCCGAGAGAAAATAATATTGCCGTCAGCATTAATGTCAGTGCGATCATTGACCAAGAGTGGACATGCAGCGGCACAAAGAACAGCGAAATAATCGTCACCAGAATACCGACACAGATCCCGCGCGCCACACCACCGCCTACATAGCCAACAATCACGATATGAGTGGGTACAGGGGCGACCAACAACTCTTCGATGCTGCGCTGGAATTTTGCGCCAAAAAAGGAGGCCGCGACGTTAGCATATGAGTTTGTTATCACCGCCATCATTATCAGGCCGGGAACAATAAACTGCATATAATCAAAGCCCCCCATATCACCAATTCGGGAGCCAATCAGGTTGCCGAAAATAACGAAATAGAGCGACATAGTAATCACTGGCGGCACCAGAGTTTGAATCCAAATGCGCGCAAAACGGGTGATTTCTTTGATCCAGATACTCTGTAATGCTACCCAATACAGGCGGGTCATACTTTTTCTCCCCCGTTGCCATTAACCAAGGTGACAAATAGTTCTTCCAGACGGTTAGCCTTGTTGCGCATACTTTGTACCTGAATTCCCTGAGCGTTCAGTTGACTGAATAGACCATTTAGGCCCTGTTCACGTTTAACATCAACTTCCAACGTTGAGGTGTCCGTCAGACGATAGCTATAGCCTTCCAGCTTCGGCAGTGGGCTTTTAATACCCAAATCAAAAATAAATGTTTCTGATTCAAGCTTGCCAAGTAACTGCTTCATAGTGGTATTTTCCACCAACTCACCATTCTGGATAATGCCAATGTTGCGGCACAGCATTTCCGCCTCTTCCAGATAATGAGTCGTCAGAATGATGGTCGTTCCCTGCGCATTCAGCTCTTTGAGGAAGCCCCACATGGAGCGGCGCAGCTCGATGTCCACCCCTGCTGTCGGCTCATCCAGAATCAGTAACTTAGGTTCATGCATCAGAGCGCGGGCAATCATCAAACGGCGCTTCATCCCACCGGATAGGCGGATAGCGCGCTCATGACGTTTGCTCCATAAGTCTAGCTGGCTGAGATATTTTTCTGCTCGTTGCAGGGCCTCTCGCCGTGTGACGCCGTAATATCCCGCTTGAGTAATCACAATCTGCAATACCGTCTCAAACGGGTTAAAGTTAAATTCTTGTGGCACTAGCCCAAGCTGGCGTTTGGCATTCACGATATCTTGGTCGATGTCGTAGCCAAAGACTTTCACCTTGCCAGAGGTTTTATTCACCAATGAACTGATAATACCAATGGTGGTGGATTTACCCGCCCCATTAGGCCCAAGTAGTGCATAAAAATCGCCTGCTTCTACGTGCAGATCAATGCCACGCAATGCCTGAACGCCACCTGCATAGGTTTTGGTCAGTTGCGTTATTTCCAGTGCATATGTCATAAGTAAAAAAGAACCTTATTCTATGAGTTCCCAGCGGTCACAGCATGTCCGTGACTTGTTTCCCCCTCACTGTCGGGGCCAGTTGCGGAGGCAAAGGGAAGCAGTTAGATACAGAGAAGATGTTGTGCGGACAAAAAACATGCATTCAACAAAGTCACTGTTCCGATTTTAAAATCGTGATCCTTGTCGTATATTATCCTATCGCAATCCGTTCATTACAGGCTATTTACATTAATGAAAGAAATAGAGAAGCTCCTCGCGAACAATGACGTCTGGTCTAAAGCCATCAGTAAAGACGATCCAGGTTTTTTTGAACACTTGGCGGAAGCCCAGAAACCTCGGTTTTTGTGGATTGGTTGTTCAGACAGCCGCGTCCCCGCAGAACAGTTAACCGGCCTGAAAGCGGGGGAATTGTTTGTTCACCGCAATGTGGCCAATCTGGTTATCCATACGGATCTGAACTGTTTGTCCGTGGTGCAATATGCCATCGACGTTTTACAGGTCGAGCATATCATTATTTGCGGTCACCTTGGCTGTGGTGGTGTTGAAGCCGCAATGAAAAAAGATCTCGAATTGGGGCTTATCGACAACTGGCTACTGCACATTCGGGATCTTTGGTTTAAGCACAGCTCGTTACTGGGTGAGCTTCCTGCCGAAGAACGCAGCAATATGTTATGTAAAATCAACGTGGTAGAACAAGTATATAACTTGGGTCACTCGACTATTGTTCGCTCTGCCTGGAAGCGCGGGCAGAAAGCGATGATTCACGGCTGGGTCTATGGTATTGAAGACGGCAAACTGACGGATTTAAATATTTCTAGCACCAGTCTCAGCGAACTGGAAATCAAGTACCGCGAAGCAATGGCTAAAATACTGCAACCAAACAGACAAAACTAATGAGTCCTATGGGAGGGTGTTAAAACGCACCCTCTCCCATCCGTAAATGCTGCTAAAGACACTCGAACTCAAAATATTAACGTACAGTGATCATCTGCAAATAAGGCGTAGCGAGCTAAGTCAGTTTGAGTGCGCCCAGCACGCAAGAACCGGAGCGTACACATAGTACGTGAGGATTCTGAGTACTGCGTAATCTCAAAATGACGACGCGCAGTAGCCGATTACTCGTCAAACATCACAACTTTGCCGACATACGGCAAGTGCCGATAACGTTGAGCATAATCAATACCATAACCCACGACGAATTCATCAGGAATGGTAAAGCCGACCCACTCTACGGGAACTTGTACTTCACGGCGCTCGGGTTTATCCAGCAGCGTACAGATCGCCAATGATTTTGGCCCACGCAGTTGCAGAATTTCACGAACCTTACTTAGCGTGTTACCAGAGTCGATAATATCTTCGACAATCAACACATCTTTACCACGGATATCTTCATCCAAATCTTTCAGGATTTTCACATCACGGGTGGTGCTCATGCCGTTGCCATAGCTCGAGGCGGTCATAAAATCGACTTCATGGGAAACGTCTATCGCGCGACATAAATCAGCCATAAACATAAATGAACCACGGAGCAACCCCACCAGCACCATTTCACTGCCACTGTCACGGTAATGTTCAGAGATTTGGCGGCCTAATTCGGCAATTCGGGTTTTTACTTCCTGTTCGGAAATCATGACTTCTACAGTGTGCTTCACAGCCAACATACCTATTTAAATTTATTGATTTTATATCAATGAGCAGCCGGTGCAGATAGCCTCAATGATACAGATTGATGCCCCTAGTTTAACACAATTCAAAGGACATCCTGCCACTCTCCCCGCTTAGTGGCGGGGCGAAAGTATAACAAAGATAAACAGCGGGAGTATTGCGAGATATACTAGGGCCTAAATTTGGCTCAGATATCGCCTGTGGAGAGCCGCCCTACAAGGAATGTTTTAATGAATTATCAGTCAACCAGTATCTGGCTTTATTCCGTCACTTTTACGGTTATCGCCGCCGTCAGTTTGTTTGTCGCCTTTTTTGGTTTGAGTGCCCCAATCTTTTACTACCTTATTGTCGGTCTGGTCTTCAGTGTCTGGGTTTCATTACATTTGCACCGAATGGCGGAGAAAGGGATGGTTTATCTGATCACTGAAAAAACACAATGGATGGTTTATGTCAGGGGGATCCCGGTACAAGAAACGCGTACATCCTTAAAAAACCCCTGTTTTATCAGTGGTGCACGTTTGACATCTTTCTTTCGACGTTTTCTGATCATCAAACTGTTGCTGCAAGCTGTAACCCTGTATTTAGCTCTACGCCAAACTGTTGAACTTCCCCCTTCCGATACCCCGTATATGCTATGGGTAATAATGGGATTGGCGCTAGTGATTATCTGTTTTCTTATCAGTAAAATGTGGCTGACAGTCAAAAACCTACTCGCACTCCAACATTCAGAATGGCTGATCGAAGAAATACCGAGAGATGGCTTTAGTTATTATCAGGGATATATCATTAAGGAAGATAAAAGCGGCAATCAGATACTCCAGCCCGCCTTGACTGAACTGCTAAAAGTATAAAAGAGAAAACATCCCCGGCCGACTCGCCGGGGTGGGATTCAAGCACTAACAGTAAAGCCCAGCATCATGCCGGTATCTTCATGCTCTAGCAGGTGGCAATGGGCCATATAAGGCGTACTGGCAGGAGCCAGATGATTAAAGCGCACTAATATTTCACTGCGCGCGCCTTCCACTCGCACTGTATCTTTCCAACCACGGCGATGCTCTGCGGGTGGTTTGCCATTTTCGCTCAAAATACGGAACTGCGTCCCGTGGACATGGAATGGATGGAGCATCATGTCGCCCTCACCGGAAATGGTCCATTTCTCGTATTTGCCCTGTTTGGCATCAAATGCCGCGTCGGTCATTGAAAATGCTTTGCCATTAATCATATTGGCATGGCTGAAATCAAAAGCCGGAGCCGCTTTCATCGCGCCATGATTCATGCCTTTCATATTGCGGTGATCCATGCCGCCCATAGCCCCCTGCTCCATTCCCCCCATATTGCCGTGATCCATGCTCATGCCCGCCATGGCTTGCATACCATAGCGGCTCATCAACGCCTGCATACCCAGCATATCCAATTTCGGGTCCATCATCAGTTGGAACCAGCGCTCTGGCAAACCGGTAACATCCATCAGCGGCGGTACTATCACCAGAGAATCCGGCAATGTTTTACTGCCCGCTGCCAATGAGGGTTGAATGCGTAATACCGGCAAGGGGTTATCAAACGGAGCCAATGTCATGCCCATTTGTTTGACCGGCAAAGTGACCAAATCAAGTGCTTTGCCGTCGGAAGTATCCACCAGCACCTCAAAACGTTCGCCCATCAATATCGGCAACTCGCGCACCGCGACCGGCTCTGCCAGTAATCCGCCGTCACTGCCAATCACATACATTGGGCGGCCATCACTGAGGGCGAGATTCAGGGAACGCGCATTGCACCCATTCAATAACCGCAAGCGCACCCAACCGCGCGGCGTAATCTGCTGCGGATAGCTGGCACCATTAGTGAGCATCCGGTCACCAAACCAGCCCACCGCCGCCGTCATCACATCCAGTTGATAGTCAACCTGGCCATCTTTACCCAGCAATTTATCCTGCAAAATGACCGGAATGTCATCCACGCCCCACTGTTTTGGCAGCGGCAGTTTTTCACTGTCACTATCATCTATTAGCACCAATCCGCCCAGCCCCATCGCGACCTGACGGCCGGTTTTACCGTGGGTATGGGGATGGAACCAACAAGTGGCGGCGGGCTGTTCTGCCGTCAATGCCACCTGGCGTTTTGCTCCTGGCTGAATCAGTGCTTGCGGCCCTCCGTCAACATCGCCGGGGATTTCCAGGCCGTGCCAGTGCACCGTCGTGGCTTCCGGTAAGGAATTTGTTATGTGAATAGTAACCGGCTTGCCGCGCTGCAAACGAATAGCTGGCCCTAATAAGTTGCCGTTATAGCCCCAAGTTTGCGTGGCGGCGGAGGGCAACCAGGCCATAGTGCCAGTTTGGATATTCAAATTAATATTGCCACTGGCATCCGGGAGCAGTAGTGGCGGGATAGGTAAAGGTGAAAAATCTGCGGCTAAAGCCGCGCGGCTCCATAAAGGCAGTGAAGTGGCGGCTCCAAGAGCTGCCGTTAACTTGATAAAATCACGGCGATGCATGGTCGTCTCCATTCTGATTGTCGATAATGATAAGACTTATCGTGAGTAAGTGCTCGCTTAGCACAAGAACAGCATTATCCGCCAGCATAAACCTTCCCCTAAAGGGAAGGTCAAGCTGTAATCAATCACTTTGTGAATCAACCTCCGTATATGCCCACACTAAGGACATAATAAAATTTACTCTGAACCATCACAGTGTGATAACGTCTGTTAACAATGAATAAGCCTATTTCCGCGATGAAAAGAACAACATTAGTTATGCTGCTGCTTGCCCTGTGCGGATTCTCATCTGCCAGTTCTGCATTAAGTGAATCTGAAGCAGAAGATCTTGCCGATCTGACTGCGGTATTCGTTTATCTGAAAAATGATTGCGGCTATAAGGAATTACCTAATAATGAAATCAAACGAGCAATTGTCTATTTTGCTCAACAAAATCGCTGGGACCTGCGTAACTACAGTAGCTTCAATATGAATGCGTTGGGTGAAGAGAGCTATCGCGACCTACGTGGTATTGCGCTCCCCGTTCCGACCAAATGCAAATCTCTGGCTCGTGACTCTTTAAGTTTATTGGCCTACGCTAACTAGCGACCCCGCATTTACCCTATCAGTCTGAAATTCAACCGTGCAACCTCAGCCAGAGTTGGCTATGATGTTGCCCCCATTTTTCATGGCTGTTACTGCGAAGGAGAAGCCCCGAACATGTCACAGAAAGAACTATGGTATGAAACATTACATGCCAACTTCGGTCAGTATTTTTCAGTAGAAAATGTACTGTACCGCGAAAAAACCGAGCATCAGGATTTGGTGATTTTTGAGAACCCGGTGCTGGGTCGGGTAATGGCGTTGGATGGCGTGGTGCAAACCACTGAGCGCGATGAATTTATCTATCACGAAATGATGACACACGTCCCTTTGTTGGCCCACGGTCAGGTAAAGAAAGTGCTGATCATTGGCGGCGGCGATGGCGCGATGCTACGTGAAGTCAGCCGCCACAAAAATATCGAACAGATTACCATGGTGGAAATTGACGCCGGTGTCGTCGAGTTCTGCCGCCAGTATCTCCCAAAGCATAATGCGGGCGCTTATGATGACCCCCGCTTCAAGTTAGTGATTGATGATGGCGTCAATTTCGTTAATCAAACGCACGAAAAATTCGATGTCATTATCTCTGACTGCACTGACCCCATTGGGCCAGGAGAAAGTCTGTTTACCTCTGCTTTCTATGAGGGATGCGCCCTTAGTTTGAATGAGGGCGGCATTTTTGTGGCGCAAAACGGCGTGTGCTTCCTGCAACAAGATGAAGCGGTCGACAGCCATAACAAGCTTAGCCACTATTTTAAAGATGTCAGTTTTTATCAGGCCGCCATTCCGACCTATTACGGCGGTATCATGACTTTCGCTTGGGCGACACAAAACCCACAGTTGCGCCAATTAGATATAGCCACGCTACAACAGCGTTTTGTCGAAGCGGGCCTGACCTGCCGCTACTATAACCCCGCGATTCATGTCGGCAGCTTTGCCTTGCCGCAGTATTTGCTGGATGCCTTAACCGCCAAATGTTGATAATCCGTAAGGAGGTGAACTAAATTGTCCAAGCTTAAACTACACGGCTTCAACAACCTGACGAAAAGCCTGAGTTTTTGTATTTACGATATTTGTTATGCCGAAACCGCAGACGACCGCGATGGCTATATCGCCTACATTGACGAACAGTATAATGCCAACCGCCTGACCGAGATCTTGACTGAAACTTGCTCGATTATTGGCGCGAATATTTTGAATATTGCCCGTCAGGATTACGATCCTCAGGGAGCGAGTGTCACCATTTTGGTCAGCGAAGAGCCAGTTGATCCGCGCGATGTTGATAACTCCGAGCACCCCGGCCCACTACCGAATGCAGTGGTCGCCCATCTGGATAAGAGCCATATTTGCGTCCATACCTATCCGGAAAGCCACCCTGAAGCAGGGTTATGCACTTTCCGTGCAGATATTGAAGTCTCTACCTGTGGCGTCATTTCACCACTGAAAGCGCTGAATTACCTTATCCACCAATTGGAATCCGATATCGTTACCATGGATTACCGGGTGCGCGGTTTTACCCGTGATATCAACGGCGTTAAACACTTTATCGATCATAAAATCAATTCGATTCAGAACTTTATGTCTGACGATATGAAATCGCTGTATCACATGATGGATGTCAATGTTTATCAAGAAAACATCTTCCATACCAAGATGATGCTGAAAGATTTCGATTTGAAGCATTATCTGTTTAACGCCAAGCCAGAAGAGCTGAGCGCCGCAGAAAGAGAGCGAATTACCCGCCTGCTATACAAAGAAATGCAGGAAATCTACTATGGCCGCAATGTGCCGGAAGTGTGATGTAATTGAGGGAATATCAGTCTTAAAATCCCGGTCTAACCGGGATTTTTGATTAAGGCAGTTGGGTAAGTAAGATGTTAACTATCAGCCTTTGCAGCGGCTAAGGGCTAATCGCAATGCGGCACCGATTTCAGCGGGAGAGCTATTAACGAGTAGAATAACTTTATCGCTTCCGCGCCCCGTTCCCCCCCACGCCTCCAGTTTTTCATGGCGCATGGGCGTGATGGTGATCACATCATTAATACAATGAATAGAGCAGTTTTTCATATCCTTAAATAATGCCCGCTTGGTTTTATAACCGTATTTCTGCATCAGCATTGCTATCCAGGCAGCATATTGCTCTTTGCCTGTTTCAAGATCAAAAAACTCAGCGGACTCTTCAAGTGATAATGTCCGGCTGTTTGATAACGCAATCAGCACAGCTTCACCAATACTTTTATCATCTGCATCCGGTGGTAATAGATGAGGGGGGAAAAGTGGATCCCTCCTCATCAAACCAAGTCCAGAATATGTATTAATATTAAAGAACTCATTGTTGTAAAAGCAACTAGCACAATAATATTGCTCTTGGTTAAATTTCATCATTTCACCTGCGTTACCATCATGTTTACACTCTGGCTTTTACCATATTCAATTGCTCGGTTTATCTCTGCCCATTGTGCTTTGGTTGTATTGGCAGGGATAGCCAATTGTATTTCTCTATTAGTAATCAGCGATGGATTCAGATCTATATCAGAAAGACTATATTCCTTAAACTTCGCAACCGTATCAATATTCCCTTTCAGCGAATTGTAGATTTGCCTTGGATTCGCCACTCTGGCGGCGGTGGTGGTATCCAGAGTTTTTACACTGATGGCCGTGCGGGAGATGCGATTATAGTAATCAAAGGTTTTAAAGTTTACCGGTAACCGTGAGTTTTGTGGCAATTGTGTCCCGACATAATTCTCCCACGGCATTCCTTGCTGGCTAATACCTTGCCCCCATTTAATGCCGGTTGTCGACTGGCTTACCGTCGCAATCCTTGGCACCGCAAACTTCCTCACCTGCCCTGCGGCAAGCCGTGCGCTGCTTTTTGCTACCGCGCCAATGCCGGCAACATAACCGCCATACTCAACCAGCAGTTTACCCGCTTCTCGCCCTGAGTCATAGGCTCCTCCTGCGCCCGCCCGCTGATAATGAGCCTCCATTCTGTCAATCCGTGCCAGCCAGTCCCGCTTGACACTTTGCGCCACAGTGCCCGCCACATCATCACTGTTAACCAGCTCTCTGAGCGCCATAAATGCCTGTTTTGGCTCTTTTAATACCCCCAGTAATTCAATGCTACTGTCATACAGCCCTTCCGGCACACCAGTCACAATACCCGCCGCAAAAGCACCGTCCTGACTGCCGCTGGTCATTCCCCAGCGAATAAAAACTTTACCTTTATCCGCCACTGTCCTCGCAGCGTTCATTTCAGCTTCCATCAACTTTTGTTGATGATGGCTGAGATAGTTATAACGAAAAGTGGTTTCGGCAGCATTAGCGCCGCTGTATGCCCCCTCGGCTTTGCCAGTAAACACCGCGCCCGCCACACCCCCTAAGAATCGGGATAACTGAGCCTGACGTTCAGATTTCTCCTGCCAGTTTTGTGAGCCGATAAAGTTCTCGCCCATCACCGCACCGGCCAGCTCGGCGGCCAGTGCCCCGGCCGCCGCACCTTTCGCATCACCACCACCAATTTCAGCCGCCACGCCCGCCACGACTGCATGACTCAGCGCTTTACCCGCGCCCCCCAATACGCGGCCATTGTCACCGATAAGGTTCGCCCCTTCGGCATGTAACTGACCGCCTATATTGGCTAACAGTGCGGTGGTAAAATTATCTTTAAAACTGCCGCCGTTGATGCCGGTATTCAGGCTGGAACTGATAAGTGACTGGCCAGCTACCCGCTGCGCGACCTTGCTCCAGTCTCCATTGCTCAGGCGCGGTAATTTAGCCGCACTGACACCGTCGGCGGCGGTATCAAAGCCCATCAGGGAATCAAACCCGCTCAATGCGCCCCCCACTGCCATTGAAGTCACCAGGGATTTCACCGACTCTTTACTGCCCAAGGTGCTGAATGTTTTAGATAAATCGCCTTTATGTTCAACTAACGCCACCGCTGCCTGTGCGGCCAGCGATGACATACCCGCGGTGACCGCCCCGCCAGCTACCCCACCACCAACAGCAATGTTGACATTGGCAACCAAACTTGAGCCAGAAGTGGCCACCGCCACACCAATGGCAATCAATGCCGCCACCACCGGGTTCAGGTGCTCGCTTTTGAGATCCCAGCTATGATAGGCATCCATCACTTTTTGCCACTGCACGTCATCACGCCGATGTAAGTCTTTTAACCATTCATTGCCGGGAATGGTGGCCAGCTCATTAATCGCCGCCTGTACCGATTGGTTATTTTGCGCTTTAACATCCGCGCTAATCCCATCAGCAGCATTTACCCTAAACTCGCCCCCCGTTTGCACACTGGGCAGCACCCATTTATCTTCCTGATATCCTTTATCGGTGTTTTTGATGTAAAAACCTTTCGATAAGCTGGTTTTTTGCTCAAATGTGGTGTTTTTGACCGCTTCGAAAATCACTTTACCCTGGGTACTGGTCAGTTTGGCGTTCTGCCCTGCGGCAATTTTGCTGGCCTGATAGGTGCTGTCATCGCGGCTTAACAGGCTGATATCACCGTCAGCCGTGAATTCCGTCACTTTATTGATTGCCGCATGCTGGACATTATGGTGCGATTTTTTCCGCCCCCACCACTTACGGGTACTCCAGCGCTCTTCGGCATGGCTGGTTTCTTCCATTGCCTGGGCGAATAGATAGCCGCCCTCAGCCGCAATATCCATCACTTTTTTGGCCACCAGCTGGGTGGCCTGAAACAAGATGCTGCCGTTTGATATCAACGTCAGTGTGCCGCCGCTATTAAGCTGAGTGGATTGCTGGAGTTTTCTGTAGCTAGAATTATCGCCACCGCCGTAATGATCTTCGTTCAACACCGATTCAAAGCGCATATCGCCGCCGGAAGTCAGTGTCATATCACCGCCAGCGGCGAGTTCTGCACCCTGGGTGATAAGCTGATGATTGGCCAGCGCATTCAGAGTGTTGCCAGCTTTCAGGCGAGTAGCGGCGTGGCGGGTGTAGCGTGAGTCATCAGCCCAATCAATACCAGTGTATGGCAGCACCGCCAGTTGAATATGTTGCCCGGCTAATAAGGTGAGATTATTGTCCGCATTAATATTGCTGCCCCGGGTCAGAATATCGCGACCGGCATTAATTAAGGTATTTCCTTTGGCATTTATCTGAACTGTATAATCAGGGGTTTGGGAGCGAGGGAATATATTATAATATACAGAGCCTGAATGGTTGTTATTATAACGCTCCATAAGATCTGACCAGACAGTTATATTATAAGGTTCCAGTTCAATATCACGAGCAGCGTGCAAGTTAATATCCTGTCCGGCGTTTAGCTTGATCCCCTGTAACATCAGGTTATTACCGGCATTCAGTGTAATGTCGCTATTACTGGTTAATCGATTTGATAGCGATAATAGTTGGTCAATATTTTCCACATATTTATCTGGATCCAAAAAACCATCGGTAATTAGGATTTCTTCGGGCTTGAGTATATGTGAAATATTAATATCATGTCCGGCCGATAAGCTAATATTAGCTGTCGGATGGATAAGGGTGTCGATTAATTGAATATCTTTACCTGCAATGGCAGTAAAATCGTGGCTGGCTTTAATGCGATTAAATACCCGCGCATCATCTGGCTGACGCGAAGAAATATCAGGTGAGTTTGTTTTAATATTCCCCTCACGGCTCAGTAATAAAATGTTTCGCCCCAAAAACTCACTTGATGATGAGTCAATATCATTCAGTGCTGTCAGTGAAATATCCTGACCACGCAAACTGCTGTTAGCTAATGCAATACTGTCTTCTGCAATAATGGTAATATCACCACTGGCCTGTATTAAATCACTGCTGGAAATAGTCTTACCATGCAGTAAAATATTATGGCCTTTTAATACCGGCGGTGTGAAGTCGGATAATGATAAGGGAGCAGCTTTATCTAACTCCGGCACCAGACGCTGTAACTGAATATTGTTGTTAAAGTCCAGCACGATATTTCCACCCGCCGTGATTGTCGCACTGTATTTTTCAGCCTCAGTTAACTGGTAAAGCAATCGTTTGTCATGAAAAACATAATAATCCGGCCCATGATAATCCACTTTATAATAACGAAATTCATCTTTTACCCAGTCACTGGCGCTGCTGTTTAAAAAATCATTACCGGTCAGGAAAATATCTTTCGTGGCACTGATGTGGCTGTTTTTATTCTCTAACTGGCTGGCATTAATATACAAATTATTCCCTGAATACAGGGTGGCAGCCGGTGATGATGAATTTAGTTGCCAAACACTTTTTTCAGTGTTGATCCGCCAGACACCGCTTTGCCATTCACCGGTTTCGATGGCACCAAACCATTTTTCGGGCAGATCTCGGGTGGGCCAGTCGTATTCTAATGTGATGATAACTTTGCCCGGCGAATCGCTATCGTCATCGTAATCATTAAGTTGGCGCGAATCCGGAATTAATTTCTGCCACCCGGCAGTCACTATCGGGCGGCTATTTTCCAGTTTTTCGGTGCGAATAATTAAATCACCATTTATTGTTTTAATGGCACCGGACTTATTTTCAACCAGAGTATTTTTATTCCCCTCGGCATCTTTTTGTATCCAGAGATTATTCCACGCAAGAAGTTTTGCTTGCTGACCGGTATTACGTACTTGATCACCAAATATACGTATATCACGATCAGAAAATACCTCTCCGGAATTATTAAATTGTTGGCTGACCAATGTAGTATCGCGTATACTGAATAATGTACTTCCCTCCGCGAGGGTAATTGTCTTTCCGACAATATTCAGATCTTTGTTCGCTCGAATATCACCTAATGTCACATTGCCCGCGACATCAATATTGATATCTCCTTTGGTACTGAAAGTATTTTTAAGGTTAGCAGCCACGCCTTTTTCCGTGGATACCAAACGGATACGCTCAGCATACATGCCGCCGAGAGCGCGGGTATCTATCGCCAGCGCAGGGGCAGTTCCTGCCGCAGGTAAAGGTTGAATATGCCCATTCTGATAATCAACCTGATTAACACCCAGAATAATATCAAGCTGATTTGCATAGATTTTACCGTCAAGTTTTAGACTGCGGCTGACGATGGCAGAATCATCCTGATAACGAGTATTTAGCCCTTTATCACCTATCGTGATAGCCCCACCAGATACATCCAATCGCTTGAATTTACCGATCCAACTTATAGCCGGTATCCCGGTAGTTAAAGTCACTGTGTCGATATTGCTAAACCAGCTACCATTAGCAATCAGCCCATTGGGATTGGCGATAATCACACTGGCCTTGGGGCCAAAAACGGCCAGCATTCCTTCCAGAGATGACGGCTGACGGCTCGTCACTTCGTTGATAATCAACTGGGCGCTATCGCCCGTTAAATGTGGATTGGCGGCCAAATGACCGGTTAATTTCGAATTGACATCCACTTGACTGTTATTTAACACCGCCCCCTTGGGGGAAACATTAAAATCACGATAGCGGTTATGAGAGACCCCGGCGGCATTGGGTATGGCGATATTAACCACCGGAGTCTCGCCGTAAAGTTTAACTGTGGTTCGGCGATCCGCGGCTTGAATACCGGCCGCAATGGCTGGGTGCAAAGGGTGCACCGCAGTCAAATAAATCAGTATCCAGCTCAGTATACGCACGCGTTGATAAGCAAATCCGGCCATAAATCACCTTCCTGGTGTGGTGAGGGATACGCGGCTGATTTGTCACCTAACAGGAAATCGGCAAGCCAGCCAGAGAGAACAACTCACTGACCAGCCTACGTAATTTGCGGGGCAAATATTATGCTAGTTTGGCTGATTTGTTATTTTACCCCCTTACTCATTGAGCAAATAATTGGCTGCTGCTATTCCCATCATCCTGACTGACGATGTATAAGAGGATCCTATTTTTCTGTCTGAAGTTGCATAAGGATAATGCCCCATGAACCGCCTCCCTACCCTGTATGGCATTATTGCGATCCTGCTTTGGAGCATGAGTGTCGCCTTGACGCGGGGGCTGTCTGAGACATTGGGGCCATTTGGTGCCGGAGCGGCAATCTACACTGTCAGTGGAATTTTGGTGTGGTTGGTCGCCGGGAAACCCACTTTGCGCGGGCAGCATCCGGCTTATCTGTATGGTTGTGGCGCGCTGTTTGTGGTGTATATGGTGGCTTTTGCTTTAGCCATAGGGATGGCAAATGACCGCCAGCAAACGCTCGAAATCGGCCTGATTAATTATCTGTGGCCCAGTCTGACTCTGCTGCTGGCGGTGCCCTTACTCAAACTCCGGGCGCGTTGGTGGCTGTGGCCGGGGGCTGCTTTGGCGCTGTTTGGCGTTATTTGGGTGGTGAGTGGCGGAGATGGGTTGGATGTAAGTATCTTGAAAACTAATATCAGCAGTAATCCGCTGGCTTACAGTCTGGCGCTAATTGCGGCCTTTACCTGGGCAGGTTATTCCAATTTGGTGCGGATATACAGCCACGGGCCAGGGGCATTGCCACTCTTTTTACTCGCCTGCGCCCTGTGTCTGTGGGTGATGTTTTTTATGCTGACCCCCGGCAAGTTGCATTTCACTCAGCGCGCCACTTTTGAGCTGTTACTGATGGGAGCCAATACTGCGCTGGCCTATCTGTGCTGGGATATTGCCATGAAAAAAGGCAACGCCACATTGGTCGCCGCCCTCTCTTACTTCACACCCTTGTTATCGATATTGATTGCCAGTTTGTGGCTCAATACCTTGCCGTCAGCCGCTTTCTGGCCCGGTGTTGCGATGGTGGTCGCTGGTTCGTTGCTGTGCTGGTCTGCCAGCCGCAATACCCTTCGCACTTGAAGCCGCAGGGTTGTTAGCTACGCTCGCTCACCCGAATCACTTACTGATGTAAGCTCATCAGGATTCGTTCTCTTGCTGCCTACCTGCAACTCCAAGTTCTTTGGGTATATATTATTTAGAAATGATGAAATTACGATAGCCTTTCAAGACTAAAAGAAAGTCTTCCAGGCCGCACAAGCAGAGGCTTTCTTCATCATAGTAATTCATCCCCTCTTCCATTTCGTCGCCTTCAATATCTAATTGATTGGCGCGCACCATCACTTCTTCGCCATCTAACCACAAGGTATATTCATGGCCCGTCAGTTGCCACTGGCGCTCACTGCCTTTGACTTCAGCCGCCGCAGCTTCTATTTGATCCAGTTTTGCCAAATCACCTTTAATCTCTTCATTGAGCCAGTGGCCGATTACTTCATGCCCCATGGAGAATCTGACCAGCACTTGTCCGGTTAAATCACGCAAGAATTCATAGTCCATAGCATGCCCTCCTGATGCTCTTTTAATGAGTGTAACCGTATTTATCTACCTGACTTGGCGCAAACTCGCAAAGCCGGCAAATAGCGGCAAAATTTCACTTCGATACGGGTTTTAAAATAGATACGGGAGGCCATTGGCCTCCCGTCGGGTGCGGAATATATCTTTTTACACAGCAGTTTGGAAGATCACGCCATCAGCTTTATCAGTATATTGGCTTAACTGATCAAAATTCAGGTAACGGTAAGTATCTTCTGCGGTCTTATCAACCTGAGCCATATAAGTTTGATATTCATCCGGAGTTGGCAGACGCCCCAGCAGTGATGCAATCGCCGCCAGTTCAGCCGAAGCCAGATAAACATTCGCCCCATTACCTAAGCGGTTCGGGAAGTTACGGGTGGAAGTCGACACCACTGTAGCCCCATCTGCCACGCGCGCCTGGTTACCCATACACAGAGAGCAACCTGGGATCTCAATGCGGGCGCCACTCTTACCAAAGACGCTGTAATAGCCCTCTTCAGTCAATTGCGCGGCATCCATTTTGGTCGGTGGTGCAACCCACAGGCGGGTTGGCAACTGGCCTTTGTGCTGATCCAGCAATTTACCAGCAGCACGGAAGTGGCCAATGTTAGTCATACAGGAACCGATAAAGACTTCATCGATTTTGCTGTTAGCCACATCAGACAGCAAGCGGGCATCATCAGGATCGTTTGGCGCGCAAAGAATCGGCTGAGTGATTTCCGCCAGATCGATTTCGATCACTGCGGCGTATTCCGCATCCGCATCACCTTCCAGCAGATTCGGGTTCGCCAACCAGCTTTCCATGCCATTGACACGGCGCTCCAGTGTACGGCGGTCGCCGTAACCTTCAGCTATCATCCACTTCAACAACACAATGTTGGATTGCAGATATTCAATGATCGGCGCTTGATCCAGCTTGATGGTGCAACCAGCCGCAGAGCGCTCAGCGGAAGCATCCGCCAGCTCGAATGCCTGTTCAACTTTCAGCTCTGGCAGACCTTCAATTTCCAGAATTCGGCCAGAGAAGATATTCTTCTTACCTTGCTTTTCAACGGTCAGCAGGCCTTCTTGAATCGCGTAGTAAGGAATTGCATGCACCAGATCACGCAGAGTGATACCCGGCTGCATTTTACCTTTAAAGCGCACCAGCACAGATTCAGGCATGTCTAATGGCATCACGCCTGTTGCTGCCGCAAAGGCCACCAGACCAGAACCCGCCGGGAAAGAAATCCCGATAGGGAAACGGGTGTGTGAGTCACCGCCGGTGCCGACAGTATCTGGCAGCAGCATGCGGTTAAGCCATGAGTGAATAATGCCATCACCTGGGCGCAGCGACACACCGCCACGGTTCATAATAAAGTCAGGCAGTGTGTGGTGAGTGGTCACGTCAACTGGCTTCGGATACGCCGCCGTATGACAGAATGACTGCATCACTAAGTCAGCCGAGAAACCCAGACAGGCTAAGTCTTTCAGCTCATCACGGGTCATCGGGCCGGTGGTATCTTGTGAACCGACCGAGGTCATTTTAGGTTCGCAGTATTCACCTGGGCGCACACCAGCAACACCGCAAGCGCGACCAACCATTTTCTGCGCCAGCGAGAAACCTTTGTTACTTTTGGCAACCGGCTTGGCAATACGGAAGACTTCACTGACCGGCAAGCCCAGAGATTCGCGGGCTTTGGTGGTCAAGCCACGGCCGACGATCAACGGGATACGCCCACCAGCACGGACTTCGTCCAGCAGCACTTCAGTTTTCAGCTCGAAAGTGGCGAGTATCTCACCAGTGTCATGAAGGCGAACTTCGCCCAGATATGGATAGATATCAATGACATCGCCCATATTCAGGTTGCTGACATCCACTTCGATAGGTAAAGCGCCGGCATCTTCCATGGTGTTAAAGAAGATTGGCGCAATTTTGCTGCCCAGCACCACACCGCCGCCGCGCTTGTTTGGCACGTAAGGGATGTCGTCGCCCATAAACCACAGCACGGAGTTAGTGGCAGATTTACGGGAGGAACCGGTACCGACTACATCGCCAACATAGGCCAGTGGGAAGCCTTTTTTGTTCAGTTCTTCAATCTGTTTGATCGGGCCAACACTGCCCGGTTGATCCGGATGAATACCTTCGCGAGCATTTTTCAGCATCGCCAAAGCATGCAATGGGATATCAGGGCGAGACCAAGCATCTTGAGCCGGAGACAAGTCATCGGTGTTGGTTTCACCGGTCACTTTAAACACGGTGACAGTGATTTTTTCTGCCAACGCCGGGCGGGAAAGATACCATTCGGCATCTGCCCAGGATTGCATAACTTTCTTGGCGTGGGGGTTGCCCGCTTTGGCTTTTTCTTCCACATCGTAGAAGTTATCAAACATCAGCAAGGTATGAGATAACGCTTTGCCCGCAATCGGTGCCAGCTTTTCATTATCTAATGCATCAATCAGCGGATGAATGTTATAGCCACCCTGCATGGTACCAAGCAGTTCAATCGCTTTTTCGGCGTTAATCAGGGGAGAGTGGGCTTCGCCCTTGGCAATGGCCGCCAGGAAACCGGCTTTAACATAGGCTGCTTCATCAACACCGGGGGGTACGCGGTTAATCAGCAGATCTAACAGGAATTCTTCTTCGCCCGCAGGCGGATTTTTTAATGATTCAACCAGCGCGGCCATTTGTGACGCATCTAATGGCTTAGGGACGATACCCTCAGCAGCACGCTCGGCTACGTGCTTACGGTATTCTTCTAGCACGACTCTCTCCTCGCTTTTATTGTCATTTATTTTCTAGGCTATCAGTAAGCCACCAGCCATCATCATTGATGCACCAGGTGTAAGGTAAGATGCCCAGCTTCGCTCAGCCAGCATATCAGTATTTGAACTCAGTGTTAATTCGTTCACATAAAAGCAACATTAAATTTTTGCTGAATCGTTGAGCGCAGTGTAATCATCTGACGTATTGATAGCGGCTCTCAATTAGCCCCTTGCGGTAGGGTAATATCTGTAAAATACCTCGACATAATAACCTTATTAAATGAATGGATACCATCTTGCAATGAGAATCTCGTGCTGCCGGTAGGATTTTTAGGGCGAGGAATAACAAATGGACGATATTGTGGCGATAAATGAAGCAGAAACAGCCGATAATGACTGTTTCTGCTTTAACAAAAGATCCTATGCTCCAAGTATGAAGGGCATTTAGAACTGAGTATTCAAGCTAACAAAATATGTCCGGCCTGACTCATTGTAAGTGGCAGCCCCTGCCCCGGCGATCCCCGCCACACTTTGGGCATTACCCGCGCGGAACTGGCGTTTATCGAACAGGTTTTCAATCCCAGTGGTGACACTGACATTTTTAGTCAATGTATAGCTGCCACTCAGGCCGAAGATAGCATACGGGCTGACTTCATTGCGCGCTGAGCCAGTGACCGGCAGACCTTGATAGTCATATTTCTTCGGCTTCTGACGCCCATACCAGGTCACTGTCGACAGTAAGGACAAATCATCTGTTGCCTGCCAGCTCAGTGAGCTGTTCAAGGTATATTTCGGCGTGATTGATAAATAATCACCGGTGGTTTTATTCTTCGATTCCAGCATGTAGGTCAGATTGCTGCTCCATTGCACCGCGTCGGTGAATGGCACGGTCAAGTTACCTTCCAGCCCTTCAACCAGCGCTTTCGGTACGTTTTCCCACTTGAATATATCAGAATTAGTGTAAGCGCCGGTGCCGCCATTGGCCGTTCCGAGGGAGACGATACCCGGCTCAATCTTATTACGATAATCATTACGGAAGTAAGTTATACCGGCAATAATACCGTCGTTATGGAACTCGAACCCTATCTCTTTGTTGACACTGGTTTCCGCTGACAGCGCGTCATTACCCATCAGGTAGCAACTGCCCCCTGCACCATAGCAACCCTGACCACGGCTATATAATAGATAGTTAGGGTTGGTTTGATAGAGATTTGGCGCTTTATAGGCGCGGGCAATCCCCATTTTCATGGTGAAGTAATCGCCCAGTTCTTGTGACAGATTTATCCCCGGACTCCAATTGCTTCCCGCAGTGCTGTGATGATCAAAACGCAGCGCCGGGGTGAGCATGGTGGTCTCCGTCAACTCGATATTGTCTTCAACAAATACCGAGGCTATCTGTGCTGAAGTGCGCGTATCTCGCCCGACGCCCGTCAAACCACTGACACTGCCGCCCTCAGTCGTGGTCTGAGTATTGGAGGTCGGGTCATTCATTTTCTGGTCATTCCATTCCGCGCCGACAGTCAGCACTTGATTAACCCCTAACTCAAACGGCAGGTTAACCTCGGAATGGGCTAAATAGTTGTCCAATTTGATCGTGCTGAATTTGTTATTGGAGAAGATACCCTCGGTGCCGCCCGCCAGCCCCTCATTAATGCGTGAGTTGCGGGTATTTTCATATTGGACATAAGAGGTGGTGCTCACGCCGTTATCCCAAAAACCGCGATGTGTCAGTGAGAAATTACCACGATACATTACATTGGTTTCTGCGCCATATAGGCTGCGCACAATGGCATTGCTGTTGGTGTTTTGTGTATCACCGGCATAAATATTACCCTGGCGGCTATAACCCGCCTCGAACGCCAGGGATTGACCTTGAGCAAACTCCCAACTCAGTAACCCATTGATATCTTTATTACGAACCCCTTCACGACCGGCTGGCAAGGTGCCTACTTGATTTCCGGTACGGGCTGATTCATGGCCTTGGTTAATATTCCAATCATCAGCATCAGTTTTGTTGTATCCGCCGTATAAGCGGAAATTGACGGTATCACTTAATGGCCCCAACAGGCTGAAGTCGGTGCGACGAGTCGCGCCTTCTTCGCTATGCTGCGGCATATTCATGTAAGCATTCCAGCTACCATGCAGCTCTTTGTCCGGCTGTTTGGTAATGATATTCACCACACCACCCGCGGCACCATTGCCATAGCGCGCAGCGGCAGGGCCGCGTAATACTTCGATTTTCTCGACCATATTCGCCGGTACCCAGTTGGTATCACCACGGGTATCGCGCTCACCACGCCAACCATAACGCACCGCATTGCGGCTCGAAACCGGAATGCCATCAATCATGATCAAGGTGTTTTCAGGCCCCATGCCACGAATATCGATCTGGCGGTTGTTCCCGCGCTGGCCGCTGGCAGAGTTACCGGAAAGGTTAACACCGGGCATAGTTCGGATAATTTCGGACAAATCATTCGCCGGAGGGCGCTTGCGGATATCTTCTGCGGTGATAGTCGATGCGCCCAGCGCTTGGCGGACTTGTTGCTGAGCCGTGACCACCAAGGTATCGCCAGTTACCGCTTTGCTTTCTGCCGCGGTTGTTTTTTGTTGTTGTGTCGTGTCTGTATCAGACCCTGCCTGAGTGGTATCTTGTGTCTGCGCCCAAAGCGGAGTCGAAATACAGATACCAATCAAGCTCGCTAAGGTCGTCAGAGAGCGCCGCTGCCATTTTACTTTCATTACACTTTCCCCGATGCAAAAGCCCACAGCGAATGTCAGCAGAGGAAAGTCTCTACCAATCTATTCATGGGGCAACAAAAACGAACAAGATTGATAATTATTTTCATTATCAATTCACGCGGCTAATTGTTACATTTGCAATCAGAAAAAAGGTTTGTGTAAACAGCAAAACTCTTTGTTATAAAGTCAATATCAGTGGAGAGTTCATTATGTCGGTGGTGAAGAAAAACAAGTTGCGCAATGTCTCCCCCTCGTCTAAACCAATTTATCGCGACCAAATTGTGCAACAGTCAAATCTGGTGGCCAGTGATTATCAGTTGAGCGGCACTAAGTTAGCGCCCACCGACCCTGTATTGTATGGCGATTTTCAGGTATTGCGGCTGAATCCACATCTGATCCTGCATACCGCGAATGTCACCAACCTTTCCGATATCAAGACACAGAATCAGCTCAACCCAGCGTTGAAGCTAGCGATTGTGGTCAGTGGCAGCGCACATATTTCATTTGGTGGTAAGCACCTGCATTTGCAGGAGAAAAGCGATGCATCACTGATTTCACTCACTGAAAACACGCTATTTACTCGCCACGGTAAAAATAATAGCCATGAGCGTACTCTGACCCTCACATTTGATCGGGAATGGTTATATGGCGATTTACTGCCGCAGACTGGCACCTGGGATACTTTATACAACTTCACTCAGCAGCATTTGGCGATTCATTTATGGCGGCCATCAATTCATGCCCAAGCAATCGCTCAGAAAATAGCAAGTGCGCCGCCCTTTTCAACGCCATTGGAGCGCCTGCACTGCGAAACGCAATGTATTGGTCTGATTATTGAAGCATTCAGTTCACTGGAACAGCAGGCGCTACAGCAAAATAAAATATCATTACGCGGTATGAACCGAGTGCAACAGGTCCGTGACTGGCTGGAAAGTGGTGAAGCCGACCATCTTTCAATGAGTGAATTGGCCCAACGGGTGAATATGAGCCAAAGTACTTTGCAGCGGCGTTTTCGTGAAAGCTACAACATTACGGTGTTTGAATATCTGCGCCATTGCCGTTTAAAACGCGCGATGTTGGCTATTCAGAAAGAAGGGATCAGTATTGATCAAGCCGCCACTATTGCGGGTTATACTAGCCCGGCAAATTTCGCTACCGCATTGCGGCGGATATTTAATATTTCCCCCAGCCAGTTACGCACTGGACAGTTTTTTTAACTGTTCCAGTCAATGAGGTTTCACCCCGACCAATATAAAAAATAGCGATCTTTATTAATCGTCACAACATAAATATAAATAAAATTGCCAATAAGATTTTTCATCTTGATTTAGCATTCACTTTGGCTAAATATTTATCTGCATTCCAAATTTCAAAAAATGGAATTTGCTACAATAACGAATATTAATATGGAGTTTTTATGAAAATAAACCACGCTCTATTAATACTTATTTATACTGTTATATCTATTAAAATAGTACACTCCCGCACAGCAGAACCTAAATACCAATCAAATAAAGAGAGCTTTAGTCAATATCAAGCCAGACATTGCAAATGGGAAAACGGCCTGCCGTGTAAAGAAGTCCCGGAAAATCAGGGGAAAACACCACCACCGACAAGTGAAGAAATTGCACTGGATATTGGTCTGGGTATCTTAGCCGGGGGGCCGACCCCGCAACCTAGAGGATTTAGATTTTCTGTAGGAAAGTTACCTGGCAGACCAGGATCAACAATAAAAGTACCTCCCTCCCCAAAACTCAGTACCAGCACCGAACGAATACCCTTGTTATCGACAACAGCAAAGCCTAAAACTAAAGTTGTAATAAGAAGAGTGAATGGCAGATTGGGTTATCTTTTAGGCGATCCAAATGTACCAACTCTGGGTGATGAGCCACCACTTAAACGAGCAAGAATAGACAGTTCAGAATCAGAATCAGAATCAGAATCATCCAGTGCAAGCGAATCTGATTCATCCAGTATAAAAGAATCTGACGCGGAGGATGATAACACTCAGCAACCCGAAAAAAGCAAATTCACAATAATACATCGGAGAAGCCCTATTCAGGAAAGTGAAATAGAGGTCGCCATTGAGGAAATAAAAAGTATTTACAGTGAGACGTTTTGGCATGACACTCAGCTAGATATACATGATGAAATTGAAGAATATAATAAGTTAAGCACTAATGATAAAATTAGTTTCCAAGATTATTTTTCCTTAAAAGATTATACTGAAGATGGGTATGTAAGAATTAACAATGCAATACGAAGCAAAAATATCACGCCAGATATTAAAATAGAAATAGATCAGTTAACTAATGCACTCAAACGTCATTCAGACATTAGCATTTCACTTAAGAATAAAACAGTTAGAAATTTAACCACAGAAATTACAAGTACAGTTTATCGTGGCGAAATAAGAAATAAGATTGAGTTTGAGACAGAGATAATAGAAGAGGAAATCTACAGTAATGATACCTTTTTTAGCACCACCACAGATGATGAATATATTACAAACTTTAATACTGAAGATCTCGATGATGGCGAAGTTAATATTAAATACACCATCCATTACCCCAGAGGGTTAACCTACAGCACCGATGTTTCAGCCCTATTGGATAATAGTGAAGGAACCAGAATATTTCTGCCCCACAGTCGTTTTTTGGTGACTAAGATAGATGTCGTCGGTGATGGAACAATTGAAGTAGAAATGCGCGTTCTCAGAGGCTTGCAATCAGAATTTATCCCCCCACCGGTAACCATTAATTAAAATTATTGTTTCCATAAAAAACGGCCCTGATAAAAGGGCCGCTTCAGTGTTGCATCTGTAAATACCGCGTCAGCAGAAAATTATTTCTTTTTCGCTTTCGGGTTAGGCAAGTCAGTAATGCTACCTTCGTAGATTTCCGCAGCCAGACCAACAGATTCATGCAGCGTTGGGTGAGCATGGATTGTCAGGGCGATATCTTCAGCATCACAACCCATCTCAATGGCCAGACCGATTTCACCTAACAGTTCACCACCGTTAGTCCCGACAATCGCGCCACCAATGATGCGGTGAGTTTCTTTGTCGAAAATCAGTTTGGTCATACCGTCTGCGCAATCAGAAGCAATAGCACGGCCCGATGCCGCCCACGGGAAGGTGGAGGTTTCGTAGCTGATGCCTTTTTCTTTGGCTTCTTTCTCAGTCAAACCCACCCATGCGACTTCTGGTTCAGTGTATGCAATAGATGGAATGACTTTTGGATCGAAGTAATGTTTCATGCCGGAGATAACTTCAGCAGCAACATGGCCTTCGTGAACACCTTTGTGTGCCAGCATTGGCTGACCCACGATGTCACCGATAGCAAAAATGTGCGGCACGTTGGTACGCAGTTGTTTATCTACATGGATAAAACCACGCTCGTCAACTTCAACGCCAGCCTGACCTGCATCCAGCAACTTACCGTTAGGCACGCGACCGATAGCGACCAGAACTGCATCATAGCGCTGTGGTTCTGCTGGGGCTTTTTTGCCTTCCATGGTGACATAGATGCCGTCTTCTTTGGCTTCTACCGCCGTCACTTTGGTTTCAAGCATCAGGTTGAATTGCTTGCTGATGCGCTTGGTGAATACTTTCACTACGTCTTTGTCGGCCGCCGGAATAACCTGGTCAGCCATTTCGACTACATCAATCTTCGAACCCAGTGCATGGTAAACCGTACCCATTTCCAGACCGATAATGCCGCCGCCCATTACCAACAGACGTTCTGGGACAGTTTTCAGTGCCAGCGCATCAGTTGAGTCCCAAACACGTGGGTCTTCATGAGGAATAAATGGCAGTTGGATTGGACGAGAACCTGCGGCGATAATCGCGTTATCGAAAGTAATTGTGGTTGGGCCGTTTTCACCCTCAACAACCAGAGTGTTCGCGCCAGTAAATTTACCAAGACCGTTAACCACTTTGACTTTACGGCCTTTAGCCATACCTGCCAAACCACCGGTTAACTGATTGATAACTTTCTCTTTCCAAACACGTACTTTATCAATGTCAGTTTTAGGCTCGCCAAACACGATACCGTGTTCAGCCAATGCTTTGGCTTCTTCGATAACTTTAGCAACGTGCAACAACGCCTTGGACGGGATACAACCGACATTCAAGCAAACACCACCCAGAGTGGCATAACGCTCAACCAGAATAGTTTCTAAACCTAAATCCGCGCAACGAAAAGCAGCAGAGTACCCTGCTGGGCCTGCCCCAAGTACCACGACCTGAGTTTTAATTTCAGTACTCATCATGACCTCTTAATTGTTTGTCCGGCGGATCAGACACCATTTTTTTGGCTAATTAATCTCATAACGCCCGCATCCACCGTGACGCTTGCACCGCGTGCAGTTTACAGAATTGTTAATAACCTGAAAAGCCGCATCGCGTGACGAGGGTCTCAACAACCTTGTCGACTTATGTAAAAACAAGGCCGGCGCGAAGCCGGCCTTAGCAATTACATCACCAAACGGCGAATATCAGCCAGCATGTTATTGATGATGGTGATAAAGCGTGCACCATCAGCACCGTCAATCACACGGTGGTCGAAAGAGAGTGACATCGGCATCATCAGACGCGGTTGGAACTCTTTACCGTTCCAGACTGGTTCTATCGCAGACTTGGAGACACCCAAGATAGCCACTTCCGGCGCATTAACAATAGGTGCGAAGTGAGTTGTCCCGATACCGCCCAGGCTGGAGATGGTGAAGCAACCGCCCTGCATTTCGCCAGCGGTCAGCTTGCCATCACGAGCTTTCTTGGAGATAGCCATCAGTTCACGGGACAGTTCAGTGATGCTTTTCTTGTTCACATCCTTGAATACCGGAACTACCAGACCATTTGGCGTATCTACCGCGACACCGATGTTGATGTACTTTTTCAGCGTCAGCTTCTGACCATCTTCTGACAGTGAGCTGTTGAAACGTGGCATCTGCTCGAGAGCAGCAGCAACCGCTTTCATGATGAACACCACTGGGGTGAACTTCACGTCCAGCTTACGCTTGGCAGCTTCGTCATTCTGCAGCTTACGGAACGCTTCCAGATCGGTGATATCGGTTTTGTCGAAGTGTGTCACATGCGGGATCATGACCCAGTTGCGGCTCAGGTTAGCACCAGAGATTTTCTGGATACGGCCCAATTCCACTTCTTCGATTTCACCGAACTTGCTGAAATCAACTTTCGGCCACGGCAGCATGCCTGGCAGACCACCGCCAGCAGCAGGGGCAGTTTCAGCACGTTTGACCGCATCTTTCACGTAAGTCTGAACGTCTTCGCGCAGGATACGGCCCTTACGGCCAGTTCCTTTCACTTTCGCCAGGTTAACGCCAAATTCACGCGCCAGACGGCGGATAACCGGCGTGGCATGCACATAGGCATCATTCTCAGCAAACTCACCTTTGCTTGCAGCTGGAGCCGCAGCAACTTTAGCTGGCGCAGCAGCAGGAGCGGCTTGCTGGGCTGGAGCTTCAGTTTGTGGTGCTGGAGCCGAAGCTGCCGCCGGTGCTGCACCTGCAACTTCAAATACCATGATCAGAGAACCGGTTTTCACTTTGTCGCCGGTGCTGATTTTGATCTCTTTCACGATACCGGCGAAGGGTGCAGGTACTTCCATAGAGGCTTTATCGCCCTCTACAGTGATAAGAGATTGTTCCGCGGCAACAGTGTCACCCACTTTAACCATCACTTCAGTGACTTCAACTTCATCATCACCGATATCTGGCACTTCAACATTTTTCGCCGCTGATGCCGCAGGAGCCGCTGCCTGAGCAGGAGCTGCTGGTTTCTCTTCAGCTTGAGCAGGTGCCGCAGCGGCACCCGTAGCTTCGAAGATCATCATCAGCTTGCCAGTCGCCACAGTATCGCCGACCGCAATTTTGATTTCTTTAACGACACCCGCCTGCGGTGAAGGGACTTCCATAGAAGCTTTATCACCTTCAACGGTGATCAGCGATTGTTCAACTTCAACAGTATCGCCCACTTTCACCATAATTTCGGTGACTTCAACTTCATCCGCACCGATGTCAGGTACATTGATTTCGATAGACATTTGTTCTTTACCTCTTATGCCAGACGCGGGTTAACTTTATCGGCGTCGATACCAAACTTAGTAATTGCTTCTGCAACTACGCTGGTGTCGATATCACCGCGTTTAGCCAATTCACCCAGAGCTGCAACCACCACGTAAGAAGCATCAACTTCGAAGTGGTGACGCAGGTTCTCACGGCTGTCAGAGCGGCCGAAACCATCTGTACCCAGAACGCGGAACTCGCTGGCAGGAATGAAGTTACGAATCTGTTCAGCAAACAACTTCATGTAGTCAGTAGAAGCAACCGCTGGCGCGTCATTCATAACCTGAGCAACATAAGGTACACGTGGAGTTTCTGTTGGGTGCAACATGTTCCAGCGCTCACAATCCTGGCCATCGCGCGCCAGTTCAGTGAATGAAGTTACACTGTACACATCAGAACCTACGCCGTAGTCGTTAGCCAAAATCTGAGCTGCTTCGCGAACGTGACGCAGAATTGCCCCTGAGCTCATCAACTGCACTTTGCCTTTGCTACCTGCAACAGTTTCCAGTTTGTAGATACCTTTACGGATACCTTCTTCTGCGCCCTGCGGCATTGCTGGCATGTGATAGTTTTCGTTCAGCGTGGTCAGGTAGTAATAAACGTTTTCCTGCGCGTCGCCATACATACGTTGCAGACCATCATGCATGATGACGGCTACTTCGTATGCATAAGCTGGATCGTAAGAGATACAGTTCGGGATAGTCAGTGACTGAATATGGCTATGACCATCTTCATGTTGCAGACCTTCGCCGTTCAGTGTGGTTCGACCTGAAGTACCGCCGATCAAGAAGCCACGTGCCTGTTGGTCACCCGCAGCCCAGCACAGATCGCCGATACGTTGGAAACCGAACATGGAGTAGTAGATGTAGAACGGGATCATTGGCAGATCGTTGGTGCTGTAAGAAGTCGCAGCAGCCAGCCAAGAAGAAGCGGCACCCAACTCGTTGATCCCTTCTTGCAGGATCTGGCCTTTTTCGTCTTCTTTGTAGTAAGCAACCTGTTCACGGTCTTGCGGGGTATACTGCTGACCATTCGGGCTGTAAATACCAATCTGACGGAACAAACCTTCCATACCGAAGGTACGGGCTTCGTCGGCGATGATTGGAACAATTCTGTCTTTGATAGACTTGTTCTTCAGCATCACGTTCAGCACACGCACGAAAGCGATAGTGGTAGAGATTTCTTTGTTCTGCTCTTCCAGCAAAGAGCTGAAATCTGACAACGCTGGCATTTCCAGCTTTTCAGTGAACTTAGGCAAGCGAGTTGGCACGTAGCCTTCCAGCGCCTGGCGGCGTTCGTGCAGATACTTAGACTCTTCGGAATCTTTCTCGAAAGTGATGTATGGCAGTTTTTCGATATCAGCATCAGCAACCGGCACATTGAAACGATCGCGGAAGTGGTGAACCCCTTCCATGTTCATTTTCTTCACCTGGTGGGCGATGTTTTTACCCTCAGCTGTTTCGCCCATGCCGTAACCTTTGATGGTGTGGGCCAGGATAACAGTTGGTTTACCGGTAGTTTCTTGTGCTTTTTTCAGTGCAGCAAAGACTTTCTTCGGATCATGACCGCCACGATTCAGAGACCAGATCTCGTCGTCGCTCATGTCTTTCACTAATGCAGCAGTTTCTGGGAAACGACCAAAGAAGTGTTCGCGCACATAAGCGCCGTCTTTGGATTTGAAAGTCTGGTAGTCGCCATCCAGAGTCTCGTTCATCAGTTGGATCAGTTTACCGCTGGTATCTTTACGCAGCAGTTCATCCCAACGACTACCCCAAATAACTTTCAGAACCTGCCAGCCAGCACCGCTGAAGATGCCTTCCAGTTCATTAATGATTTTGCCGTTACCTGTAACCGGGCCATCGAGGCGCTGCAAGTTACAGTTGATAACGAAGACCAAGTTATCCAGTTTTTCACGGGTCGCGATGGTGATCGCACCTTTAGATTCTGGCTCATCCATCTCGCCGTCGCCCAAGAAGGCGTACACGGTCTGTGCTGAAGTGTCTTTCAGACCACGGTGAGACAGGTATTTCAGGAACTTAGCCTGATAGATTGCACTGATTGGGCCAAGGCCCATAGAGACCGTCGGGAACTGCCAGAACTCAGGCATCAGTTTCGGGTGCGGGTAAGAAGACAAACCTTTACCGTCAACTTCCTGACGGAAGTTATCCATCTGTTCTTGCGTCAGGCGGCCTTCAAGGAAAGCACGCGCGTAAACGCCCGGAGAGATGTGGCCCTGGAAGTAAACCAGATCGCCGCCGTCTTTTTGGTTACGAGCACGGAAGAAGTGGTTGAAGCAAACCTCGTAGAAAGTAGCGGAAGATTGGAAGGATGCCATATGGCCGCCCAAATCCAGATCTTTCTTCGACGCACGCAACACGGTCATCACGGCATTCCAACGGATGGCTGAACGAATACGACGCTCCAGCTCCAGGTTGCCAGGGTAAGCGGGTTCGTCTTCTACCGGGATAGTGTTGATGTAATCACGGCTGGCTGAACCAGCTGCAACACTCACACCACCTTTACGGGCTTCGCCCAAGACCTGATCAATCAGATACTGAGCACGCTCAACACCCTCTTCACGGATGACCGATTCGATCGCCTGTAGCCAGTCGCGGGTTTCGATCGGATCCACGTCATTATTTAAACGTTCTGACATGGTGGTATTCCTTATCTGTTTCTAATGGTTTATTTGGAGCCTATCTTCCTGTGCTTTAACCTCAGGCTAAAGCACGTGCCCTGGTGAAAACACCGGAAGATAGGCCCATCAGTTTTTCCCCGTCATACTTCAAGCTGCTGGGGTGTTGGCTGCACTCTTGCCCCCCAGTCACTTACTCAAGTAAGCTCTTGGGGATTCACTCCCTTGCCGCCTACCTGCAACTCGAATTATTTTGGGTTTAGTTGCCGCGTTTCGTGCTCAAAATAAGCATATAGAACCGACCCAAATGCAGGATAAGTTCTTAGTCCTTGCGCTGCTGGAGCCGACGCAAAGATCGCTCACGGCGACTGTGCTCCCGACTGAGGTCCAACAGAATTTCCTCGATAAACGCCAAGTGACGGTGTGAGGCTTCGCGAGCTTTCTCTGGCTCACGAGCCACAATCGCCTCAAAAATCCCGGCGCGGTGACTGCTCACCGTTGCCAGCATTTCGCGGCGCGAGTAAAGCAATTCAAAGTTTTGTTTAACGTTTTGTTCCAGCATTGGCCCCATGCAGCGCAGTAAATGCAGTAAAACCACATTATGCGCAGCCTCTGTGACAGCAACTTGATACTGCATGACAGCATCGGCCTCGGCATCCAAATCACCGCGGTCTTGTGCTTGCTGAATAACAGTATGGCATTCACGAATGCGTTGTAGATCTTCGTCAGTACCGCGCAGTGCAGCATAATAGGCTGCTACACCTTCGAGGGCATGACGGGTCTCTAACAGATCGAATTGTGATTCTGGATGGTCGGCCAGCAGTTCAGCCAGCGGATCGCTAAAGCTTTGCCACAGATTGGTTTGCACGAAAGTACCACCGCCCTGACGGCGCAACAGCAGCCCCTTAGCCTCTAACCGCTGGATTGCTTCTCGCAGAGAAGGTCGGGAAACATCAAATTGCTTCGCCAACTCGCGCTCAGGCAATAACTTCTCTCCCGGACGCAGCGTCCCTTCCAAGATCAGGTACTCGAGCTGCTGCTCGATAACATCTGACAATTTGGGCTGACGTATTTTGTTGTAGGCCATAATTTGTTGTAAGTTGCGCTGTGCCGTATTGAGTGAATCGTCTCTGCGAGTAGCGCGGAGTCAATTGGTAATACCAATTTCAAAAACGTGACGATAAAGTAACAAAGTATTCACTACCTGTCCATACGGACCTTGACCAAAATCATGAAACCCAGCACATTTTAACAACTTCACTGATATAGCAATGCAAAGTGATAACCTAGTGGTGGTAATACCATTACTTGACGCCAGCGAGTTTTAACTTTTATGAAACGCGTATTTAGGCAAGCTGAAGCGTTATAGTTATTTTATTAGTGAATTTAAATCCTATTTTTGTGAATTTAAATTCAACTCAAAACAAGAAAAATCTGTCTATCTCTCTCCTTCCAGCCAAATACTGGTTTGACCACAATAAAAATAGTCGACTGGTGAATTTTTGTGCAACAAACACCTATTACTGCTTTTTCTGAAAACAACAGCTTGATCACGCATCAACATTTTTATTGGCATTTTGCCTAAAAATTCAGCGGATAAAATAAAAAGCAGATGCAATAATTATTGCCTAGCACTATTCTCTTTTAAACGGTAGCCAATGGAGAAAATTCCATAAAAAGCAACCGTAAACAAAATAATACAAATAATGTAATCAAAATCTTACGCATAGCATGTGGCGCCCGTTTATACCCAATAGATTTATTGTAAGGACAACGGGTTTGCTAGCTAGAAGTGACAACGACAGAGGATGCAATAATGAGTGTTCAACAGGAAGGTGCGGAGCTAAAGCGGGGGCTTAAAAACCGCCACATCCAGCTTATTGCCTTAGGTGGCGCTATTGGTACCGGACTGTTTCTGGGTATCGCGCAGACTATTCAAATGGCGGGGCCTTCAGTGTTACTGGGGTATGCCATCGGCGGTTTTATTGCATTTCTGATTATGCGCCAGTTAGGGGAAATGGTGGTCGAGGAGCCAGTAGCCGGTTCTTTCAGTCACTTTGCCTATAAATACTGGGGTAATTTTGCCGGCTTTGCTTCCGGCTGGAATTACTGGGTTCTGTACGTGTTAGTCGCTATGGCGGAACTCACCGCCGTGGGTATCTATGTACAGTATTGGTGGCCGGAGATCCCAACATGGGTATCAGCCGCCGTCTTCTTCCTCGCCATCAACGCCATCAATCTGGCTAACGTGAAAGTGTATGGCGAGATGGAGTTCTGGTTTGCCATCATTAAAGTAGTCGCTATCATCGCCATGATTCTATTCGGTGGGTGGTTATTACTCAGCGGACAAGGCGGCCCAGAAGCCACGGTTACTAACTTATGGGCTCAGGGCGGATTCTTCCCTAATGGCATCATGGGGTTAGTGATGGCAATGGCGGTAATCATGTTCTCATTCGGTGGGCTTGAATTAGTCGGCATCACTGCGGCAGAAGCAGAAAACCCAGCCAAAAGCATCCCGAAAGCAACCAATCAGGTTATCTATCGTATCTTGTTGTTCTATATCGGTTCGCTGGCAATTTTACTGTCACTTTACCCGTGGGGCAAAGTGGTTGAAGGCGGTAGTCCCTTCGTCCTGATCTTCCATGCATTGAACAGTAATGTCGTGGCCACCGTATTAAACATTGTGGTGCTAACCGCGGCATTATCGGTCTACAACAGCTGTGTTTACTGTAACAGCCGCATGTTGTTCGGTTTAGCCAAGCAAGGTAATGGCCCGAAAATACTGCTGAAAGTCGATGGTCGCGGGGTGCCGGTTCTTGCTATCGCCGTTTCCGCATTTGCGACTGCTTTCTGTGTATTGATTAACTATCTGATACCCGGCCGTGCTTTTGAATTATTAATGGCATTAGTGGTTTCAGCGCTGGTGATCAACTGGGCGATGATCAGCTTGGCACACCTTAAATTCCGTGCTGCTAAAAACCGTCAGGGCGTCACTCCACAATTCAAAGCTTTCTGGTATCCGTTCGGCAACTACCTGTGTTTGCTATTCTTGACTGGCATTCTGGTCATCATGTCTCTGACACCGGGCATCCAGATCTCAGTGCTGTTGATTCCTGCCTGGTTAGTGCTACTGGCTGTCGGTTATATCCTGAAAAACCGCAACCAAAGAGCAAAATCCTAATAGCAGAAAGTATCTTATTATCTTTAGAAAGCTGACAATATTGTCGCTAACGGGCCAGCCATCAGTGCTGGCCCGTTTATTTTATTGAATTGAGACTGAGTTATTGAGGCCGCTCTTACCTGAAGTGGGCTTCTCTACCTGAGCTATGCTTCTCTACCTGATCTATAAATAAAGTCGCTATACCAGTGCGCCATAAATAGTCAGTAAAGCAACCACTACAATCACCGTCAGCGTCACTTTTCGCGCTAAAGATACGGCGGATCTTGGCGTCTGTACTGGATCTAAATGAGGTTCTCGCGCCAGTGAATATTGCGCGAGCTGAGTTAACACTTGGTATTGCGAAGAACGGAAGTCACCCAATGAAGCAAACCAAGCTGGTAAAGCTCTTTCACCGTGTCCTAATAATGCGTAAGCAACACCTACTAACCGCACAGGTATCCAGTCCAACCAATGCAAGATACGGTCAATACCCGATTGAGAACGTTGTAACGGAGTGTTATGTCGCGCTAGCCACGTCTGGTATCCACGTAACATTGCGTACCCCGCCAATGCTACCGGGCCGTAATTAACACATACAACAAACCAGAAGATCGGTGCTAAATAGTAACGGAAGTTTATCCATAACAATGCATTTTGCAGCGATTCCAGCCTGATTTTCTCACCACTATTCATCGGTAAACCATGGATGAGCGCTAATTCTTCGGCCATTTTATCGGTAGCATGGGCATCACCCTGACGTGCTGCTTTCAGGTAGGCGCGATAATGTTTGCGTATTCCCCCCGCTCCAATGCACAGCAGGCAAATAAGTATCCACACCAGTAAAAGAGGGAGGCCAAACAAGATATTTTGCACTAACCGTAAAATCAGCCATACCAACAGCATCCACACAGCGGTCAGTAAAATTGTTTGTACCAATGAAAAGTGGCGTAAACGCATAAATACCACTTCAAGACGATGATCTAACTGCCAATGTTCGCCCAGTTTAAACAAGCGCTCCCATGCCAGCACCAGCAACAGCGTAAACAGTGTCATTAGCTCTTACTCTCCCTTTGCACTTAACCCACCCAGAAACAGGGCATATGCCTCCCGGCATGCATGAACGACAATATCAGACGAAGTGACAAGCTAATACGCGCTTACCATAGACTTCAGGTTAATATTGCATCACTTTCGTATTACGATGGCAAAGATAACTTCACCAAACTCTGTTGATACAATTCCCAATTAAAAGCGGGACCTGGGTCGGTTTTACGCCCTGGCGCAATATCACTGTGACCCGTAACCAGTTCTGCAGTTATCGGATAAGCGGCAAATAGCAGCGCGCTAATTTCAGCCAAACTGCAATATTGTGCGGGCGTAAACGGTAACACATCCGTCCCTTCTAACTCGATCCCAATAGAGAAATCGTTACACCGCTCACGCCCAGCAAAAGTTGATACTCCCGCATGCCAGGCCCGTTTATCAAATGGAACATATTGAATAACTTCCCCATCCCTGCGAATCAGACAATGGGCTGATACTTTAAGATGAACAATATCGACAAAATAAGGGTGTTCATCGGCGTTGAGTGTGCCAGTGAATAATTGATCGATATACGGGCCGCCAAACTCACCGGGAGGCAAACTGATGTTATGAATCACCAACAAAGAAGGAATTTCGCCTTCTGGCCGCTGATCAAAATGTGGGGACACAACCCGTTTGACCCCAGAAATCCAGCCATTCTTTAACTGCCAGTTATTTTCTAACTGTCCGCTATTTTCTAACTGCATAGTTTACCTAAGCCCCTAATGGCGACACTTCAACCCGCTCTTTTATGGCACTTCTACCAGCAACAGAGTAGCATGTTTGGACAACTATCTATCCGCCATTTCGGAGTTTTCTATGCCGACCCGCAGCTATAATGCCGACAGCCGCCGTGCCGAGCTATTGGAACGAATTCAACGCGATATCCCGTCTACTGTTGCTCAGGCTTTGAGTGAAGACCTTGGTGGTGAGGTCAATGCAGATCGCGACCTTACAGCACAATTACTGCCAGCGGATAAGCAGGCAGATGCCACCATCATTACCCGAGAAGCCGGTATTTTTTGTGGTCAGCGCTGGTTGAATGAAGTGTTTATTCAACTTGGTGCCCAGGTATCTATCACATGGAAAGTTAAAGATGGAGATAAACTGGTAGCGGATCAGGTTCTTTGCCATTTGACTGGCCCCGCACGTATTCTGTTGACGGGTGAACGTACTGCACTTAATTTCCTGCAAACTTTATCGGGTGTCGCTACCGAAGTGAGCCACTATGTGGCCGAACTTTCTGGATTGCATACTCAATTACTTGATACCCGAAAAACAGTTCCTGGGCTGCGTACCGCCTTAAAATATGCCGTCCTCTGTGGTGGTGGCAATAATCATCGGCTGGGTTTATCTGATGCCTTCCTTATTAAGGAAAATCATATTATTGCTGCCGGTTCGATTAAAGAAGCTGTAGCCAAAGCATTTTGGATCCATGCCGATGTCCCTGTAGAAGTTGAAGTTGAATCCCTTGATGAGTTGCAGCAAGCACTAGAAGCTGGTGCCGACATCATCATGCTAGATAACTTCACTATTCCAATGATGCGTGATGCTGTAAGAATGCGCGATGAACTGGCCAAAACCCAGAGTAGTGCACAATTGGAGGTTTCAGGTAACGTAACATTGGAAACTTTGCGTAGCTATGCTGAAACAGGCATTGACTTTATTTCAGTCGGTGCGCTCACCAAACATATTACTGCCCTGGACCTGTCCATGCGCTTTAAATAATCCTATCAAACTATTCTCGGCGGGTAGCTACCAATTGCAGAATATCATTCTGTTCTGCGAGCACCGCCGAAATTATCTGTGACTCCACTGCAATAACCTAAATATCCGACAGTATGCTTCGCAAATCGAGCTGAACCCACTATTGCCCCTCATTTAAAAAGTGCACTCTGCTCACGTTTTCTCAAACACATGGAGAGTGTCAAATGACTAATCAACGAGGTTTTACATTAATTGAATTGATGGTTGCGATTGCCATTATTGCGGTTCTCAGTGGAGTGGGTATTCCTTCCTATCAGCGTTATATCCAAAAAGCAGCGCTCACCGATATGTTACAAACCATGGTTCCTTACAAAATGGCAATAGAGCTTTGTGCTCTGGAACATGCCAGCCTTGATAGCTGTAATGGCGGGAGTCATGGCATTCCTACGGGGGGATCATCCCGCTATATTAGCGCTACGACCATTGATAAAGGCATCATTACATTTACAGGCCAGCAAACACTCGTCAATCTGACTCTGGTTATGTCGCCAACAATAAATAAGAGTGGAAATATCGTCTGGACAAAAACATGTGCCGCAACAAATGACAGTATTATTGATAACTGCAAAGCAGTGTTTCGTTTCAATGATAAGGACTAACTCATGACTGAATTCATGAAGTATCCATCTGAGACAATAAACAGTGAATTACACACGCTTTGCCGCCGCCATAGGTCAATAGCCTTAAAACTCGATGGTAAAAGCCTAACCATCGCGTCATCTGGCCCCGTAAATGAGGAGTTATTAGCTGCGTTGCGTTTTGCTTGTGGCCGTAAAATCAAGGTGGAAAACTGGCCAGAAGCCAAGATTGAACAATCATTAAACTTGGCCCCATCAGTAAAAGGCCGCTTAAGTAAAAAAATAAAATCTACAGAAGCCCATTACGACATATCCCAACAAAACAGAGAACGGAAAAAATCACTATCGCCAAACCCAGAGCAACAAGGTTCGGATGACACATTACTTGATAATGAAAGTGATATACCTGTTGTTCAATTTATAACTCAAACACTTAGGCTAGCGATTCAGAAACGTGCATCAGATATCCATTTCGAACCTTACCAATATCACTATCGTATTCGCCTAAGAATTGATGGTGTATTACATGAATCTCCGCCACCAGCGGTCGAATTATCCAGTCGTATTAGCAGTTGCCTAAAGGTTATGTCCAAGCTGAACATTGCTGAAAAACGGTTAGCACAAGATGGTCAATTGGCTCTAATGCTAGACGGCATCCGCTACTCGATGAGAATAGCGACTCTCCCCGTGCAATACGGTGAAAAAGTCGTGCTGCGTATCCTCAATATGCAACAACAACCTACACTGGAAAAGTTGGGGCTAACCCCCGCGGCCCACCAACAGTTAACCCAAGCGCTATCAGCCCCACAGGGTTTGATTTTGGTCACTGGGCCAACTGGCAGCGGGAAAACCGTCACCCTCTACTGCAGCCTGGATCAACTCAATCAGCCGCAGATAAATATCTGTAGTGTTGAAGATCCTATTGAGATCCAGGTTAATGGCATCAATCAAACGCAAACTAACAGTAAGATTGGGTTAGATTTTTCCAGTGTCTTGCGTGCGATGCTACGACAGGATCCCGACGTGATTATGCTAGGTGAGATTCGGGATAACGAAACGGCAGAAATAGCGGTTAAAGCGGCTCTAACAGGGCATCTGGTACTTTCAACACTGCATACCAATTCCACGGCTGAAACACTGATACGTCTGACACAAATGGGCGTAGCACGCCATTTAATTGCCTCCAGCCTAACATTAGTCATCGCCCAGCGATTGGTCCGCAAATTATGCCTACATTGCCGCCAAACATCACCCGCCCCTTTCCAAGCTCCAAAAAATGTGTGGGAGAACCCACTGCAACACTATATTGCCGTGGGTTGTGAACACTGTTGCGCCGGTTATTATGGCCGAATCGGTATTTATGAAATGTTAAATGTAACACCACCAATCCAACAAGCTTTGCTCAATAACGCCAGCCCGTCAGAGCTAGCCCAAATCGCACAGGAACAAAAACAAATCACATTACTTTCGGCAGGTTTGGCATTAGTCGAAAGCGGCATGACCACTCTCAGTGAAATTAATCGTGTTGTCGGTTTTTTGACAGAAGCAGAGGCAACGCCATGAACTATCAACGCTTATTTAGCTGGAAAGCAATTAACAATTCGGGGCAGTTGCAAACAGGTGTATTACTGGCAACAGAAAAAAATATCGTTTATGAACATATGTTCCGCCATGGATTACAGCCACTAGGTATTAAAAGCGGGAAACGGTTATCGATGAGCTATTGGCGAGGAGAGCGTCTGATCACTGTAACTCGCCAATTAGCGACGTTGTTGCAAGCGGGCTTACCATTAGTGAGTTGTTTGCAATTATTGGCGAAAGAAATGGATGCCTTACCTTGGCAATGTTTATTACAGGAGATAAGTCAGGAAGTTTCACAGGGGCAATCATTATCTGAAGCAATGGCGCATTATCCTCACACATTCCCTCAATTATATCCCCCCGTCATTGCGATGGGGGAGTTGACGGGTAATCTTGAACAATGCTGTACTCAGTTGGTACAGCATCAGGAACAGCAACAAGCATTACAAAAGAAAGTGATTAAAGCGCTTAAATATCCGGCGTTTGTCTGCGTTATTGCATTAGCTGTCAGTATCATCATGCTAGTTTTGGTGCTCCCTGAGTTTGCACAAATCTATCAATCATTCGACACACCATTACCGGCGCTGACTGCCACCTTGCTGTTAATATCGGCATTTCTTACTGCTTATGGGCCATATCTCGCTATATTATTAACATCATTTTTTATTAGCTATTTATATGTACGGAAACATCGAACTTACTGCCAACTATGGGAGCAAAAGCTTTTATTACGCCTTCCGCTAATATCAGCATTGATACGCGGCAGTTGTCTTAGCCAAATTTTCCAAACACTGGCTATTACTCAACACGCAGGGTTACCACTGACGGCCGGATTAGATGCCGCACTTCGTGCCATCAATAACGACAGTTATAAGCAAGCATTGAGAGGAATTCAAAAACAAATCAATCAAGGAGTTCCATTGTATTTGACCCTCTATCAGCACTCTCTATTTCCCCCCCTATGCCAACAAATGGTTCGTGTAGGTGAAGAATCTGGCGCACTTGATGTGCTGTTAGAGAAACTCGCCAGTTGGCACCAACAGCAAACACAGGATTTGGCTGACAATCTTACTCAGATGTTGGAACCACTTTTGATGCTAATTATTGGCACTATCGTGGGGGTTTTAGTGATAGCGATGTATTTACCGATATTCCAGTTAGGGGATGTCATCGGGTAAAATGATGCTATTAGAGAAGATTATCTAGTGTCATTTTATTAAAAAGAGGCGTTGGTTTACGCCCCTTTTTATATCAAGAAATATGCCCGTCATACTTCAAGCTGAATATGCGTTAGCTGTGCTCAATAACCCGGAATTAGTTACTGCCAAACACTCGGTTTTCTTGTTCAGCTACACGAATAAAAGTGGTGCGTTTAGTCAGTTCTTTTAAATGCGAAGCCCCTACATAAGTACAAGCAGAACGCAAACCACCCATAATGTCGCGAATGGTGTTATCAACGGAGCCACGTAATGCCAATTTAACCGTTTTGCCTTCTGCGGCACGGTACTCAGCAACACCGCCGACATGACGCTTCATAGCAGATTCAGAGCTCATACCGTAGAACAGCATAAATTTCTCGCCATTCTCTTCAACAACTCGGCCTTCACACTCGTCATGCCCAGCTAGCATACCGCCCAACATAACAAAATCAGCACCGCCGCCAAACGCTTTCGCGACATCACCGGGTACTGAGCAACCGCCATCACTGACAATCTGTCCACCCAAGCCATGTGCTGCATCAGCACACTCGATAACCGCTGACAACTGTGGATAGCCGACGCCTGTTTTTACGCGAGTGGTGCAAACCGAACCTGGCCCAATCCCAACTTTAACAATGTCTGCGCCCGAGAGGATAAGCTCTTCTACCATCTCACCAGTCACAACATTGCCGGCACAAATCACTTTATCAGGGCAAGCTTCTCGAGCTTTTTGCAAGAAAGAGACAAAATGCTCTGAATAACCATTAGCCACATCAATGCAGATAAATTTCAACGCGGGTGATAACGCTAAAATTTGTTTCATTTTGTCGAAGTCGGCGGAGGAAGTCCCGGTAGAGACCATGACATGCCGTAACACGGATTCAGGAACACGCTTCACAAACTCGCCCCACTGTTCAACAGTGTAGTGTTTATGAACTGCGGTTAGAACATCGAATGATGCCAGGACTTCGGCCATGCGGAAGGTGCCAACAGTGTCCATATTAGCGGCGATAATAGGTACACCGGACCAATTCCAACCTGAATGTTTGAAAGTAAACTGGCGCTCCAGCTCCACTTCCGAGCGGCTTTTCAGTGTTGAACGTTTAGGACGGATTAACACATCTTTAAAGCCTAACTTCAAACCTTCTTCAATACGCATGGCTTATTATTTCCTGGTTATTGGCGATAGATCGCAAAATGTGATCGGGCGTAAATCACGCCATCCCAGTGAAGCTATCATACGCATGAATAATTCTACGACAAGACTGCGAATCCACCTTTATTTACGCTACAATCCCACAAATTACCTGAAGAATAGCGATGACTCTTTTTATCACTGTATTCACTTCACTTATTTTTCTATATAGCTCAAACAGAATGCATAGCTTACTATGCCTTTCCTCCTGCTTTCAGATACAATTCTGCTACTCACTAACAGTATGCAAGGCTAGGCAATGACCTATATTGTGGCTCTCACCGGCGGGATTGGCAGCGGCAAAAGTACTGTAGCAGATGCATTCGCTAATCTCGGAGTGCCTCGTGTTGATGCTGATATTATTGCCCGTCAGGTGGTTGAACCGGGCATGCCTGCATTAGCCGCTATTGTTTCCCGTTATGGTGAAGTGATTTTACAGGCCGATGGCGCATTAAACCGGGCTGTATTGCGCGAGAAAATTTTCAGTGAGCCGCAGGAAAAAGCATGGTTAAATTCATTGTTACATCCACTGATTCAACAGGAAACTCAACGCCAACTCGCCAGTATTGATGAGTCGTACGTTCTTTGGGTTGTTCCCTTGTTAGTTGAAAATGGTTTACATCACAGAGCCAATCGTGTGTTAGTAGTAGATGTTGCACCTGAAATACAACTCGCCCGGACGATGGCGAGAGATGGTATTACCCGCCAACAGGCAGAACATATTTTAGCTTCACAGGTTTCACGGCAGCAACGGCTGGCTTGTGCTGATGATATTATTGACAATAGCGGCGATCCATTAATTATCGCCCCGCAAGTTGCTTCATTACACCAGCAGTATTTAAAATTGGCAGCGGCGACCCAACAGGATCTACACCAATGAGTGACCTCACCTCAACAATACTTTTTGAACATCCGCTTAATGAAAAAATGCGTACCTGGCTGAGAATGGAGTTTTTACTACAACAATTAGAAAGCCAACGTTCGTTAGATAATATTGCCAGTGCACTAACCTTTTTCCGTACTGCATCTGATTTAATTGATGTCCTTGAGCGCGGTGAAGTACGCACTGATTTACTTAAAGAACTTGAACGCCAGCAACAAAAGTTACAGCAATGGAGTGATATGCCCGGTGTTGATATGTCACTGGTGGACTCTCTACGCGGCCAGTTAAAAAACCGAGCCTCAGTATTAATGTCTGCGCCACGTATTGGGCAATCATTAAAAGAAGATCGTTTAATCAGTGTTGTTCGCCAACGCCTGAGTATTCCTGGCGGCTGTTGTAGCTTTGATTTACCGACTTTACATACCTGGCTGCACCAGCCAGAGCAACAGCGTAACCAGCATATTAGTAAATTGCTTGAAAGCTTAACGCCTCTCAATCAGTCGCTGACCATCATTTTGGAGTTAATTCGCCAATCTGGCCCACTGCGCGCACAAATCAGTTTGAATGGCTTCTTCCAAGACAATGCAGAAGGTGCGGACTTACTTAGATTACGTCTGCCGCTAGACCCACAGCTCTATCCCCAGATTTCCGGTCATAAGACCAGATATGCCATTCGCTTCTTACCTCTCGACAGTGAAAATGGTACCGTGCCGGCACGTTTATCGTTTGAATTAGCCTGTTGCTGAGATAAAAATTGTTATACCCAATAGATTTCAAGATGCAGGAAAGCGGCAAACGAGAGACAAATCGGTCGGGAACCGATTTGAACAGCATTTATGCTAGCCCTTAGGGTGAGCCTCAAGGATGAGGCTCATTAATCCCGATGAGCATACAGCGGTAAGTGATTCGGGTGAGTGAGTGCAGCCAACTTGAAAGATGAAAGGTATAAGGAGAAAACATGGAAACTGAAGTTATTGAAGTTAACTGCCCCACCTGTGGGAAGTTAGTTATCTGGGGTGAACAAAGCCCTTATCGCCCATTTTGCTGCAAACGCTGTCAACTTATTGACTTAGGTGAATGGGCAGACGAAGAAAAACGAATTTCCAGCAGTGGTGAATTATCTGACAGTGATGAATGGAGTGAGGAAGACCCTCTTCAGCACTGATAATCACGGCCTGACCAGATGGAGCAAACGGCGTTTTGCTCCACTTCATTCATAAGGTCTATGCTGTAAGTAATTCAATAATAGCCACATTCGCGGGTGGAAACTCCTCAGCCAACAGTTCAGATTGCTTCACCCAACGCATCGGCTGCCCTTCGCGACCAAAGGGTTCACCATCCCACATTTCGACCATATAGAAATGTAATGTTACGATACGGTCAGTAAAAGTGTGTTCCAACACTTTAAGCAAAACAGCCTCTTTCACCACAATTCCAGTTTCTTCTAACAGTTCACGTTTTAAGGCGAGTTCCGGCGTTTCACCTTGCTCAATCTTGCCGCCAGGGAATTCCCAAAAACCGGCCATATGGGAATCAGCAGCACGCTGAGTAACAAAAATCTCTTGCTGGGCGTTGCGAATAATCCCTACCGCGATGTGTAAGTGCTTCAATTTGTTATCTCCTGAACAGTGCATAAATGCTGGCTGGAACACCCTTCTTTTATCTGTTCTAAAATAATCCGTCCTAAAATAGATGGACAAAAAAGGTCAAAATAAAGGGCGGTTTTTAAGCCGCCCTCATCATCAATGCTAATCATTACCTAAAATATTATTGCAGGCGACCGTGGCACTGTTTGTATTTCTTACCTGAACCACATGGGCACGGATCATTACGCCCAACTTTGCGCTCAAGGCTAGCTGCAACACTGGCTTCTTCTTGCGACATCAGCGCACTGTTATCAGATTCGTGGCTGAGTTGCTGCTGCTTAGCCAAACGTTCGGCTTCTTCGCGACGTTGTACTTCCAGTGCTTCAACTTCTTCAGGCATCCGCACTTGTACTTTGCTCAACACGCTGATCACTTCATATTTCAGTGATTCCAACATTGCCGCGAACATTGCGAAAGATTCACGCTTATATTCCTGTTTAGGATCTTTCTGCGCGTAGCCACGTAAATGGATCCCCTGACGCAGATAATCCATCGCCGCCAAGTGTTCTTTCCACAAGGAATCAAGCGTTTGCAACATCACACCCTTTTCGAAGCTGCGCATCATATCGAAGCCAACAACCTCTTCTTTACGGTGATAATCCTCAATTGCTCTTTGAAGAATACGTTCACGTAATGTTTCTTCGTGCAGTTGTGGCTCATCTTCCAACCATTGAGCAATTGGCATATCCTGGTCGAAATCATTTTTCAGACGCTGTTCCAAGCCTTCGATATCCCACATTTCTTCCAGTGACTGGGTTGGAATGTAGCTGTCGATAACCGTTTTGAATACATCTTCACGAATGCTATTGATGGTTTCGCTCACATCAGACACGTCCAACAGCTCATTACGCTGGCTGTAGATAGCCCGACGTTGGTCGCTGGCGACATCATCATATTCAAGTAATTGCTTACGAATATCGAAGTTGCGGCTTTCAACTTTACGTTGCGCATTGGCGATAGCTTTAGTTACCCATGGGTGCTCAATAGCTTCGCCCGGCTTCATCCCTAATTTACGCATCATGCCAGACACACGGTCAGAGGCAAAAATACGCATCAGAGCATCTTCCATTGACAGGTAGAAGCGTGAAGAACCGGCATCACCTTGACGACCCGCACGACCACGTAGCTGATTATCGATACGGCGTGACTCATGGCGCTCGGTACCAATGATATGCAGGCCACCTGAGGCCAGCACCGCATCATGGCGAATCTGCCATGCCTCTTTGATAGCAGTAATTTGCTCTTCAGTTGGATCTTCCAGCAAAGCAATCTCACTCTGCCAGCTCCCCCCCAACACGATATCGGTACCACGACCCGCCATGTTAGTGGCGATGGTTACTGCACTCGCTTGACCCGCTTGAGAAACGATCTCCGCTTCCATTGCGTGGAATTTGGCGTTCAGAACTTTATGCTCAATGCCCGCTTTAGTTAACTCAGCAGAGACCACTTCGGATTTTTCAATCGAGATGGTACCCACCAACACCGGCTGGCCGTTCGCAGTCCGCTCACGGATATCTTCGATAATTGCGCCGATTTTCTCTTGTTCGGTCATATAGACCAAATCTGCCAGATCTTTACGGATCATAGGGCGGTTAGTTGGCACAACAATGGTATCGAGTTTGTAAATCGAGCTAAATTCGAATGCTTCGGTATCCGCTGTACCGGTCATACCGGCCAGTTTCTCATAGAGACGGAAGTAGTTTTGGAAAGTAATGGAAGCCAGCGTCTGGTTTTCGTTCTGAATTTCCACGCCTTCTTTTGCTTCAACCGCCTGATGCAAACCATCTGACCAACGGCGGCCTTGCATGGTACGGCCGGTGTGTTCATCAACAATGATAACTTCACCGTCTTTCACAATGTAGTCAACATCACGGGCAAACAGTACGTGGGCGCGCAAAGCGGCGGTTACATGGTGCATCAACATAATGTTGGCCGGTGAATACAGAGATTCGCCTTCCTCCATAATGCCCGCTTCTACCAGCATTTCTTCAATTTTTATCAAACCGCGTTCAGTCAAATGTACCTGACGTGATTTTTCATCCACAGAGAAATGGCCTTCACCTTGGAAGCTATCTGAGTCTTCTTTTTCCTGACGAATCAGCTTTGGAATCAGTTTGTTAACCCGAATATACATCTCCGAACTATCTTCAGCTGGGCCAGAGATAATCAGTGGGGTACGGGCTTCATCGATCAAGATGGAGTCGACCTCATCCACCAGCGCATAATGCAGTTTGCGTTGCACGCGCTCTTCAGGACTGAAGGCCATATTATCGCGCAGGTAGTCAAAACCAAATTCGTTGTTTGTGCCATAGGTGATATCTGCGGCATAAGCAGCACGCTTAGCTGGCGCTGCCATATTCGGCAAGTTGATACCTACACTCAGCCCCAAGAACTCAAACAATGGACGGTTATTTTCGGCGTCGCGCTGAGCCAAATAGTCGTTGACGGTAACCACGTGAACGCCACGGCCACTCAATGCATTCAGGTAAGCTGGCAGAGTTGCAGTCAGCGTTTTACCTTCACCAGTACGCATTTCTGCGATGCATCGTTCGTTCAGTACCATACCGCCGAGCAACTGGACGTCGAAGTGACGCATGCCAAATACACGTTTACTGGCTTCGCGCACAACGGCAAAAGCCTCAGGGATGAGGGTTTCCAGCACGGCACCTTTTGCCAAGCGCTCACGAAACTCATCAGTTTTAGCGCGTAATTCAGCATCTGTCAGTTTTTCAACTTCAGGCTCCATGCGGTTGATAAGCTCAACCACTTTGCGCATACGGCGCAGTGTGCGATCGTTACGACTGCCAAAAACTTTGGTTAATAATTTGATTAGCATGATTCTCAATATCTCTTACAAGACCACCAAACCGGTGGCCAAAGGTTGTATAAATTTATATAAATCAAGAAGATAACTAAATTAGATTGGCAGGCCCGGCACGGATACCTTGCACTTGCGCAAGCCAAAGCCCAGGTTTATGTAACGAAAGAACAGGCCGTTTAACCTGCTCAGTATAGCGAATAATAGTGGGAGGTTTGAACTCGTGGGTCAGTAGCGCATTCAGCGTATTCAATAGTGCAAGCTGCTGAATTTGTGATGGTTCTACTTGTTCGGCTTCAGCTACTTCTTGTACCCGTGCGTAGGCTGCTTGAGGTGCCAATGCAAATGAAAGGTGACGAATAACCGTGCGCAGTGCATGCTGTTGCCAATAGTCTACGCTGAATGAAGGGCGACGATGCATATCATGCAGCAATGCCAAACTGTTAAAGTTTGTCGCACCGTAATTCTGACGGCTTTGGCTTGATGATGTGTTCGGTATTGCTGCTTGATCTGGAACGCCAGACAGGTTTGATGGCACGCCAAGACTCGCCGCGACCATCCCCAACAGGAGATGCGGCCAGAAATAACGTCTGCCAAATTGTCGCCAACGATTTAGAATACCGATCACGAGTTTAAAATCCGCCGGAGCCTTGTCAATGCGTGAAAGCCGCCCACAATTATTAGATGTCCTGTTCGATGATGCCATTGCAGCTGAAAACGGGCCGCTGCATAACGTACAACAACGCGCTACTGCACTGTTAAAACTTAACCGTGCGGTAAAAGGATTGCTCCCTTCACAATTGCAGCCGTGGTGCCGTGTTGCCAACTATCGACAGAGTGTTTTAGTGCTAGAGACCGCCAACGCCAGCTGGTTAATGCGCTTACGTTATGAACAACCCGCTTTACTCTCCGCACTACGAGCACAAATTCTACCATCATTGTCTTCAATCGACATCAGGATTAATCCGTCGTTAATGGCCAAAGGCCATAACATTACGCAAGATGCCGCAAAGTCATCGCAAAATCCTGAGAAATCGCCGCCATTACGTCATTTAAGTTTGGAAAGCGCTAAGGAATTAAGAGGATTAGCGAGCCGTAGCCCTGAGAAATTGAGGACAATATTGGAACGATTGGCTGCGTTGGCCGGAGAGAGTGCCAACGCAACCAAAAGTGATAATGATAAGTAGCTTTAGTAAGCTAATACCGTAGACGGAGCTTTGAACGCCAATGGCATTTCGGCTTCGTCTTGGAACGTCACAAATTCCCATGCTTCTTGCTTAGCTAAAACAGCCTGCAATAGCTTGTTATTTAATGCATGACCAGATTTGTACGCAGTAAATGCGCCAATTATATTATGGCCGCACATAAACAGGTCGCCGATGGCATCCAGCATTTTGTGACGAACAAATTCATCTTCGAAGCGCAAGCCATCTTCGTTCAGCACGCGGTAATCATCTACCACGATGGCACAATCGAAACTACCGCCCAGGCACAAACCACGGGACTGTAAATATTCGATATCGCGCATGAAACCAAAAGTACGCGCACGGCTGATTTGACGGACGAATGAATCGGCCGAGAAATCTAAACGGTAACGCTGCGTACTGGAGTCAATCGCCGGGTGATTAAAATCAATGGTAAAATCTAAACGGAATCCATTGAATGGAGACAATTCAGCCCATTTATCACCGTCTTCAACCCGCACAGTCTCTTTCAGACGCAGGAATTTCTTCGCAGAGTTTAACTCTTCGATACCCGCATCCAGCAGCAAGTACACGAATGGGCTGGCACTACCGTCCATAATCGGTACTTCGGGAGCGTTAACTTCAATAATAATGTTATCAATCCCTAACCCTGCCAGAGCAGCGTTGAGATGCTCAACAGTAGAAATACGCACGTCATGCTCATTGACCAGGCAAGTACAGAGCATGGTATCACGCACGGATTTTGCATCTGCCGGAAAATCGACCGGTGGATTCAAGTCAGTGCGACGATAGATGACCCCGGTGTTAGCCGGCGCGGGTCGCATTGTCAGTGTGACTTTCTTACCGGTGTGCAAACCGACGCCTGTCGCCTGAACAATACGTTTTAAAGTCCTTTGTTTGATCATCGTTTTATCTCGCAATGTTATCCATCCTACCGACCAAGCTTATAACAAGATCGGCGGGACAGTTTAGCACAAAGAGCGGAGATTCCAATTTTTTCGGAAATTAGTCGGCTTGCTTACGCAAAAACGCCGGAATATCCAAATAATCGGGCTCTTTATTGGTTTGAGCAGTTGGGTCATTGACCACTTTAGCCGCAGGCTTAACTTCCTGAGGTAAAGGTGACATGCCATGCTGCTGGTAACGGTGGTCCATAACAGGCTGAGTCTGCTTGTTGGTAACCAACGTAATTTCAGGGCGTTTATCCATGCCGATACCGGTTGCAACCACAGTTACGCGCAGTTCGTCGTTCATTTCTGGGTCTAACGAAGTACCGATAACCACGGTCGCATTGTCGGACGCAAATGCACGAATGGTGTTACCCACAGTTTCGAATTCATCCAAACGCAAATCGAAACCAGCAGTGATGTTGACCAACACGCCACGGGCGCCAGACAGGTCGATATCTTCCAGCAACGGGCTGGAAATCGCCATTTCTGCGGCTTCTTCCGCACGATCTTCACCGCAAGCCACACCGGAGCCCATCATGGCATAACCCATTTCAGACATCACAGTCCGCACGTCAGCAAAGTCGACGTTCATCAGACCTGGACGGGTAATCAGCTCGGCGATCCCCTGAACAGCGCCTTTTAATACGTCGTTAGCAGCACCGAATGCATCCAGTAAAGAGATGCCACGACCCAGAACTTTTAACAACTTGTCGTTCGGAATAGTGATCAGTGAGTCCACATGCTTGGACAATTCAGCAATACCCTGCTCAGCGAATGCCATGCGCTTCTTGCCTTCGAAATTGAAAGGCTTAGTAACCACGGCAACTGTCAGAATACCCAGTTCTTTTGCTACTTCAGCAACAACAGGAGCAGCACCAGTACCAGTACCACCGCCCATACCTGCTGCAATAAAGACCATGTCCGCGCCTTCAAGGGCTGCGCGCAGAGCTTCACGGTCTTCTTCAGCTGAATTGCGGCCCACTTCTGGGTTCGCGCCAGCACCCAAACCTTTGGTAATACCGCTACCAATCTGGATGGTTTGGCCAACAGCCGTCTTACGCAGCGCTTGAGCGTCTGTATTAACGGCGAAGAATTCAACACCTTCGATGCGCTCGCGCACCATGTGTTCGACGGCATTACCACCGCCACCACCGACGCCGATGACTTTAATCACCGCGTCATTGGTTAGTTCCATAGGTTCAAACATAGTTTCTCTCCGTTTTGTGCCTGTCGCTTCGAGATCAAAAAATATGTTCAGCATGATCTCTTTGTTGAAACATTAAAACTCTTTTCTCAGCCAGCTATTGATACGTTTAAACCAATTGCCCACTGAGGCACGTTTTTCTACTTCTGACTCACCACTGAGATGAGATTCTTTACCGTAATGCAATAACCCAACAGCAGTGGAGTAATAGGGTTCCTGTGCATAATCCGTCAGCCCGGTGATGTTGAGCGGCTGGCCGATTCGCACTTGGGCATGAAATACCCGTTGCGCGCATTCAGCCAGACCATCAATTTGTGCTGCTCCGCCCGTCAGCACGATACCGGCTGCCAGATGATGCTTCACGCCTTGCTGACGCAGTTGCTCCTGCAATTGTAAAATCTCGTCATTAACTAAATTCAGCAACTCGGTGTAGCGTGGTTCTATAACCTCTGCGAGCGTCTGTCTTTGCAGACTACGAGGAGGACGTCCGCCAACACTTGGCACTTCTACACTTTCGTCCTTGCTGACTATCGACCCGAGCGCACAGCCGTGCCGAACTTTAATCGCTTCCGCATCTGTTGGCGGTGTCCCGAAAGCGTACGCAATATCACTGGTGACCACGTTCCCGGCGTAAGGGATAACTTTGGTGTGGCGCAACGCCCCACCGGTATAAACCGCCATATCCATGGTGCCACCGCCGATGTCGACCACACAGACACCCAGCTCGCGCTCATCTTCGGTCAATACTGCATAACTTGCGGCTAAACCGGCGAAAATCAGTTGGTCCACTTTCAGACCACAACGTTCCACCGCTTTAACAATATTCTTCGCCATATCGTTATGGCAGGTAATCAGGTGCACTTTGGCCTGCATCCGCACGCCAGAAAGACCGACAGGATTTTTGATGCCTTCCTGATAATCGATGGCATATTCCTGCGGAATAACGTGCAGAATGCGATGTTCATCACGCACACGTACCGACTTCGCGGTATGCACTACGTTCTCTACATCTTCCTGAGTTACTTCCTCTTCTGAAATAGGAACCATCCCTATTTCATTCTGACAACTGATATGTTTACCCGATAATGCCAAATAAACAGATGAAATCTGGCAATCTGCCATTAACTCTGCCTGATCGATAGCGCGCTGTACGCATTTCACTACCGATTCAAGGTCGTTAACCCCACCCTTATCCATGCCACGGGATGGGCAACTGCCTACCCCAATAATATTGACCATGCCATCGGGCAGAACTTCCCCTACCAATGCGGAGACCTTTGCCGTTCCGATCTCAAGACCTACTACCAGTTTTCTGTCCGTCGACTTGATCATTGTTGTTTTGCCTGTGCCTGATTCTGTTGCGGATTACTGTTCTGCTGGCCATTTACCGGTGGCTCACCACCCTGACTGCCGATAAATACCGGAGCCCAACCTATTGCTGCCCCTGTCTCATATCGCAAATCAACATAACTGACCCGTTTATCTGGCTGCTGTTGCAACATCGGATATAACTCAATAAAACGTTGTAAACGCCCCATCCGGTTATCCCGTCCCAGCTCCAGCCGAACATCATTATCTAAGGCCAACTGCCAAGAATGCCTGGCGCTCATCGCCACCATTTTTAGCTGATACTTATTGGCCGCTAATACTTTATTTATTGCCCGGTAGCCTTCCAGAACATCCTGTTCACTGCCTTCCGGGCCATACAGCAATGGCAATGTCTGTTTGCCGACTCGCTCGGACGGCACACTGAATGACCGCCCCTGCTCATCAACCATATGCAAATCATTCCAACGGGCAAAAGGCACATACTCCACCAGATGGATTTTCAGCTCATCCGGCCATTGTTTGCGTACGCTGGCCTGCTGAATCCAGGGTAACCGTTCAATCTGCTGCTGGATGATGTTCACATCCTGCGTCATAAAGGTACCCGGTGCGCCCAATGATAAAATCGCCTGGCGAATATCATCATTGGTGGTGTAATGGCGCTCGCCCGTCACTACCAGCTTCGACAGGGGTAATCGGCTGGCATCTTTCATCCACCCCACCACGACCCAACCACCCCACAGTATTGTTCCCAAGACCATCAGCAGGAAAATCAGCCCCGCTAATTGGCCTCCGTTACTGCGCCGGGCTGCGCTGTTTTCAGCCGCGCGTTCACGCGCATTCAGAGCAGCTTGCGACATATCAGTCAGCCAACGTCAGAATTCGGGCCACCAACTGGGAAAAACTCAACCCATATTGGCGGGCTGCCATTGGCACTAAACTGTGGCTGGTCATCCCCGGTGAAGTATTCACTTCCAGCAGATAAAAACCGCCGTCGCTGTCTTGCATGACATCAACCCGGCCCCAACCGCTGCAACCTAGCGCCTGATAAGCCTGTAATGCTAATTCTGCTAATTGTTGCTCTAACTCAACACTTAAACCGCTTGGGCAGAAATACTGTGTTTCATCAGACAGATACTTGGCTTCATAATCATAAAACACACCGGGTGCTTGAATCCTGATGGACGGTAAAACATCCTCGCCAAGGATAGCGACCGTGAATTCCGGGCCGCTCAACCATTTTTCAATCAGCACATCGGTGTCATGACGGAAAGCTTCAACCAGAGCAGCATGCAATTCGCTAGCCCGGTCAACTTTACTCATGCCCACGCTAGAGCCTTCGTGACTTGGTTTAACGATTAAAGGCAGACCAAGCTTAGCGACACATGCCGCTAATTCCTCTGACGAAAGTGTTTCAAACTGTTGACGGTTCAGCGCCACATAAGGCGAAATTGGCAAACCTAAGGCTTGCCACACCAATTTGGTGCGCAATTTGTCCATGGTCAGGGCCGAAGCCATCACGCCGCTGCCGGTATAAGGCAGTTGCAGGAACTCCAACACACCTTGCAATGTACCGTCTTCGCCACCACGGCCATGCAGAGCAATAAAGACCTTATTAAAACCCTGTTCTTTCAATTGAGTGACCGGGAAGTCTCTGGTATCTACCCCATGGGCGTCGATACCGGCTTCTCTCAAACCGGCTAAAACCGCCTGGCCCGATAGCAATGAAACTTCACGTTCAGCAGAGGTTCCACCCAGCAGTACCGCAACTTTATCAGCCATGATGTTCCTCATCTTTTGTCTGTGGCTGCAATTTAAGCTCAGCCAATTTACGAGCAATTTTACCAATGTTACCAGCGCCTTGGACCAGAATCAGGTCATCGCCATTCAGCACTTGCGCTAATACTTCCGGGACAGTGTCACTGTCTGACACCAAAATCGGGTCCAGTTTGCCACGGTTGCGGATAGTACGGCATAACGAGCGGCTGTCAGCACCTGGGATCGGTGGTTCACCGGCGGCGTACACATCCAACATCAGTAAAACATCAACTTGCGACAGCACATTGGCAAAGTCGTCATACAAATCACGCGTTCGGGTATAACGGTGCGGTTGGAAAACCATCACAATACGTTTATCCGGCCAACCGGCACGCGCCGCTTTAACTGTGGCATCCACTTCTGTTGGGTGATGACCATAGTCATCCACCAGCATAACGCTGCCTTCTTTGCCGTTGACCGGTGCCAGCGGGAAGTTACCGAGGAAATCAAAACGGCGACCTGTCCCTTGGAACCCGACCAGCGCGCGCAGGATGTCATCGTCTTCGATGCCTTCTTCGGTTGCTACTGCAACCGCTGCAGCAGCGTTCAGTGCGTTATGACGACCCGGTGCATTCAGGGTCACCGTCATCAACGGTTTATCCTGACGTTTCAGTGTGAAGTGCCCTTGTGGGCCTTCTTGCCGATAACTGGCAATCTGCACATCGGCGTCATCGCTGAAACCATAAGTGGTAATATGGCGACCAACACGCGGCAATAACTCGCGCACCACGGGATCGTCGATACACATCACGGCACGGCCATAGAATGGCAAGTTGTGCAAAAAGTTAATAAAGGTCTGCTTTAAGTTCTCAAAGTCGCCCTGATAAGTATCCATATGGTCGGCTTCGATATTGGTAACAATGGCGACCATCGGCTGCAAATGCAGGAATGACGCATCACTCTCATCGGCTTCTGCAATCAAGTAACGGCTGGAGCCCAAACGCGCATGGGTGCCCGCCGCTTTAACCAAACCGCCATTGACAAATGTTGGGTCCAGACCCGCTTCGGCATAAATACTGGAAACCATCGCCGTCGTGGTGGTTTTACCGTGCGTACCAGCAACAGCAATCCCATGGCGATAACGCATCAGTTCAGCCAACATTTCTGCGCGGCGGATCACCGGAATACGCGCCTCGCGAGCTGCGACAATCTCGGGGTTATCCGCAGAAATTGCCGTTGAAACCACCACCACACTGGCATCCAGCACATTTTCTGGACGGTGATGGAAATAAATTTGTGCGCCCAATGAAGCCAAATGCTGAGTTACCGGGTTGGGAGCCAAATCTGAACCGCTAATCTGATAGCCTTCGTTTGCCAACACTTCAGCGATACCACCCATGCCAGCACCACCGATGCCAACAAAGTGAATGTGCCGGACGCGACGCATCTCGGGCACGATAGTTCGTAGTTTCGCTAATTGTTGTGTATTCACGTTTTTCTTCACTTTTTTGTCTGTTACATATTCGCAGCCCGCATAAATGCGAGCGATAACTATCTTTTTAGTCACTATCTTTTCAGTATCACTTACTGGCAGCGACCACTTCGGCGGCCACTCGCTCAGTGGCATCTGGGATAGCCACGGTTCTTGCCCGTTCGGCCATCGTCAATAAAGTTGCACGATCCCAATCAGCCAACAGGCCACTGACCACTTGCGCTGTAAATTGCGGTTGCTCGATAATTTTCGCCGCCCCCGCTTTCTCCAACGGCAATGCATTCCAATATTGCTGCCGGTCTTTATGCTGGAAAGGGACGAAAATCGCCGGTAACCCTGCCGCAGCCACTTCGCTGACCGTCAACGCGCCCGAACGGCAAACCACCACATCAGCCCAAGCATAGGCGGCGGCCATATCATCAATAAACTCAACAACTTGGTGCTTATCACCCTGCCCTGCTTGCTGGTAAGCTTGCAGGACATCGGGCAAAGCGCCTTTACCCACTTGGTGCCAAACAGTTATCTGCTCACCCAATGTCGCGGCAACCTGCGGCAAGGTTTGATTCAGTACCCGCGCACCTTGGCTGCCCCCGATGACTAACACCCGAATCGGCCCTTCACGGCCATGCAAACGCTCGGCCGGTAATGGCAGCGCCAATACATCGGTGCGCACCGGATTACCCACGACATCGGCATGAGGAAATGCCCCTGGAAATGCCTGTAAAACTTTTTTCGCGATTCTGGCCAACCAGCGGTTGGTCAACCCCGCAATGCCGTTTTGCTCATGTAATACCACCGGGATGCCACACAGCCATGCAGCTAAACCACCGGGGCCAGAAACATAACCGCCCATTCCCAGCACCACATCTGGCTGGTAATCACGCATGATTTTCTTCGCCTGACGCACCGCGCGATAAATACGCACCGGGGCGGTCAGTTGGGCCATCAGCCCCTTGCCACGTAAACCAGAAATCTCAATGAAATCAATCTCAATGCCGTTTTTGGGTACCAATGACGCTTCCATTCGATCTGCGGTGCCTAACCAACGCACCTGCCAGCCCTGCGCCATTAAATGATGTGCCACGGCCAAACCGGGGAAGACATGCCCCCCAGTGCCACCGGCCATCACCATTAAACGCTTGGTTTCCCTACTCATCGGGCACTCCTTACAAACGCTTGGGCTTTAGCCAAACGTGTTTCAAAATCAATGCGTAACAACAACACGATGGCCGTTGACATAATAATCAGGCTCGAACCACCGTAACTTATCAGGGGTAAAGTCAAACCTTTAGTAGGCAACATTCCAGCGGCAGCCCCAACATTAACCAGCGCCTGGAAGCTAAACCAAACGCCAATCGAGCAGGCCAAAAAGCCGGAAAATCGCTGATCTATCTCTAAAGCGCGACGCCCAATGGACATAGCACGAAAAGCGACGAAGAATACCATTAACAATGCAAGAACCACACCGAAATACCCGAGCTCCTCACCTAAAATCGCGAAAATAAAGTCAGTATGTGCTTCCGGTAAATATTCCAGTTTTTGCACTGAATTCCCCAGCCCTTGCCCCCAAAACTCACCGCGACCAAAAGCCATCAGTGATTGGGTCAGCTGGTAACCGCTGCCGAAAGGATCTTCCCATGGGTTCCAGAACGAAGTTACCCGGCGCATACGGTAAGGTTCCGCCACAATCAACAGGCAAACAGCAAAAATACCCGAGCCGATAATCGCCAGGAACTGCCACATTTTTGCGCCAGCCAGAAACAACATGGCCAGCGTGGTGATAAACAGCACCACCACGGTACCTAAATCGGGCTGCGCCAGCAGTAATACCGCCAGAATAACCATTACGCCCATTGGCTTACAGAAGCCCCAGAAGTTAGTGCGAACCTCTTCAACTTTACGCACCAGATAACTGGCGAGATAACAAAACAGCGACAGTTTGGATAATTCAGCTGGCTGAATGCGTAGCGGCCCCAGTGAAATCCAGCGTGATGCCCCGTTGACTGAGCTACCCACCACCAAAACCACCAACAGCAACACTATTGAAATCAATAACATAATATTACTGTAGCGCTGCCAAACCGCCATTGGGATGCGCAAAGTCACCAGCGATAAACCGAAGGCCAGCACAAGATACAGTGCATCGCGCTTAGCAAACAGGAAGGGGTCACTGGCCAAACGCTGACCAATCGGCATCGAAGCCGACGTCACCATCACAAAACCAATAATCGCCAAGCCAAATGTCAGCCACAGCAAGGTTCTGTCGTAAAGCACCATGCTGGTGGTATCGCTTTCGCGCGACCCCATCACAAAATGTTTTACGGTATTGAACAGCCCCAGCCCCGGCATACGCATCAGCCCAACTCCTCTGCCAGACGAGCAAATTCATCACCGCGTTGCTCGAAACTGCGGAATTGGTCCAAACTGGCGCAGGCGGGCGACAACAACACCATGTCTCGCGGTGCTAATGATTTCGCCAGCAGTGCCATAGCCTGCTCCATGGTCTCCGTCAGTTGAGAAACTTCCGGGCGCAGCTCAGCCAGTTGCTTACCATCGCGGCCAAAGCAATAAATCTTGATCTGGTCGCCCTGGAGGAAGCGAGTTAAACCAGAGAAATCCGCTGATTTCCCATCGCCACCTAATAACAGATGCAAAGTGCCATCCACTTGTAGGCCATCCAGTGCCGCTTCGGTGCTGCCCACATTGGTGGCTTTGGAATCATTAATCCAACGCACGCCATTGCGCTCAAGCACCAATTGGAAACGGTGTGGCAGACCGGTGAAGGTGGTCAACGCGGTCAAACTTGATGAGCGCGGAATACCGACAGCATCCGCCAGCGCCAGTGCGGCCAGCGCATTGGTGTAGTTATGTCGCCCGCTCAATTTCATTTCTCGGGTATTGAGCACTTTCTCACCGCGAACCCGCAGCCAGATTTCGCCCTGCTGCTTATTCAGATGGTAGTCTCCGACATCCACCCCAAAGCTGATACAGCGGCTATCCGCACCACGCACTGGCATGGTGAGCGCGTCATCGGCATTCACAACACAAACTTTAGCGTTTTCATACACTCGCAGTTTAGCTGCGCGATATTGCTGCAAACCGAACGGATAACGGTCAGTGTGGTCTTCCGTGACATTCAATATAGTGGCAGCGCTAGCTCGCAGGCTGGCGGTAGTTTCTAACTGGAAGCTGGATAACTCCAACACCACCAATTGATTTTCTTGTTTTTGCGTGGTCAGCTGTTGCAATAATGTCAGCGCCGGAACACCAATATTACCGCCGACCCCAACCTGCCAACCGGCGGCTTTCGCCATTTCACCAACCAGCGTGGTCACAGTGCTTTTACCGTTAGATCCCGTAATAGCCACCACTGGTGCCTGATTTTCACGGCAGAACAGTTCGATATCACCGACAATTTCGACACCCGCATCTGCCGCTTCACTCAATGCAGGATGTGCCAGCGCAATACCGGGGCTGGCGACAATCAAATCAGCATCCAATAACCACTGTGGGTTCAAGTCACCCACATGGTGCTCGACACTTTCGGGTAATTTATCCAAACCCGGCGGATTGATACGGGTATCCATAACACGTGGCGTAACGCCGCGCGCCATAAAGAAATCAACGCAGGAAAGGCCGGTTAGCCCCAGCCCGATAATGACCACTTTTTTACCCTGATAATCAACCATAATTACCGCACCTTCAGCGTCGCCAGGCCAATCAGCACCAGCATCAGCGAAATAATCCAGAAGCGCACGATCACCCGTGGTTCCGGCCAGCCTTTAAGTTCGTAATGATGATGAATCGGGGCCATACGGAAAATCCGCTGCCCACGTAACTTAAAGGAACCGACTTGCAAGATGACCGACAGCGTTTCAACCACGAACACCCCGCCCATAATCACTAATAAGAACTCTTGGCGCAGCAATACCGCGATGGTGCCCAGCGCGCCGCCCAATGCCAGGGAGCCGACATCGCCCATAAACACTTGCGCCGGATAAGTGTTAAACCACAAAAAGCCCAGCCCGGCTCCGACAATCGCGGTGCAGACAATCACCAGCTCACCGGCATGGCGCAGATAAGGAATATGCAGATATGCAGCGAAATTCATGTTACCGGTCGCCCAGGCAACCAATGCAAAACCCGCGGCAACAAACACTGTTGGCATAATCGCCAAGCCATCCAACCCATCGGTCAGGTTGACTGCATTGCTGGTGCCGACAATCACGAAATAAGCTAGCAGGATGTACAACAGGCCAAGCTGTGGCATGACATCTTTAAAGAATGGCACCACCAACTCGGTGGCCGACGTATCTTTGCCGATGCTGTACATGGTGAAAGCCGCAGCCAGCGCAATGATTGACTGCCAGAAGTATTTCCATCGGGCAATCAAGCCCTTGGTGTTTTTGCGTACCACTTTGCGGTAATCATCAATAAAACCGACAATCCCATAACCAATAAGAATGAACAGCACACACCAGACATACGGGTTAGACGGATAAGCCCACATCAGCACCGAAATAGTGATGGAGAACAGGATCAACAGCCCGCCCATGGTGGGGGTGCCGCGCTTGCTGAAATGTGACTCTGGCCCGTCATTACGCACCACCTGACCAATTTGCAACTTCTGTAGATAGGCAATCAGGTGCGGCCCCATCCACAATGAGATAAATAATGCAGTCAACAGACTGACAATGGCGCGGAACGTCAAATAGGAAAAGACGTTAAAGCCCGAGTAAAATTTTACTAAGTATTCAGCCAGCCAAACTAACATGATGCTTTCTCCTGTAACGCACGCACGACATTTTCCATGGCGGCGCTACGTGAACCTTTAATTAAAACAGTGATAACCGGATGTTCGAGCAGCAATTCACTGACTCGGGCTGCCAATGTGTCCTTATTCTGAAAATGCTCGCCACACTCACTCGCGTCACTCAGCGCCTGGCTTAATACGCCCACACTCAGCACTTTATCGACACCCGCCTGTTTCGCGGCTTCGCCAACCTGACGGTGGCAATCGACAGCGGTTTCACCCAACTCGCCCATATCACCGACCACCATCACCCGGTAGCCCGGCATTTCAGCCAGCACTTGAGCAGCCGCGGTCATGGAGCCGACATTGGCGTTGTAGCTGTCATCCAATAGCAACTTACCCGCGGCAAGTTCTATGGGGAATAAGCGGCCCGGCACGGCCTGTAGCTGTGTCAGCCCTTCGTGAACGGCGGCTAAGTCCGCGCCAACCGACATGGCTAATGCCGCGGCGGCCAACGCATTGGCAATGTTATGCCGCCCCGGTAGCGGTAACTCGATAGCCACAGTACCGAGGGGAGAATGCAAAGTGAAATAGGTCGTTTTCGGTGTAATACGCACGTCACTGGCAAAAAAATCGATATCTTCTGCGCCATGAGGCGAAAAACGCCAGACCCGTTTGTTATGCAGAGTTTCCTGCCAGTGCGGCCAATCATTGCTGTCAGCATTGATAATTGCAGTGCCATTCGCAGGCAACCCAGCAAAAATCTCCCCTTTAGCTTGCGCCACACCCGCCAGAGAGCCGAAACCTTCCAAATGGGCGGCGGCTAAATTATTCACCAAAGCACTTTCTGGGCGGCTTAAATCGGCGGTGTAAGCAATTTCACCGATATGATTAGCGCCAAGCTCAATGACAGCAAAATCATACTCGGGGGTCAGACGCAGCAAGGTCAACGGCACGCCGATATCATTATTGAAGTTACCGGCGGTATACAGCACCTTACCGCATTGGCGTAAAATGGCCGCAACCATCTCTTTTACCGAGGTTTTACCCGATGACCCCGTTAACGCCACCACGCGGGCAGGAACGTGTTCACGAACCCAGGCAGCAAGCTGCCCCAAAGCCAGGCGAGTATCTTTAACCACTAATTGCGGCGCGCCCACCAGTAAGCGTTTACTTACCAGCAAAGCTCCGGCACCAGCGGTAACAGCATCTTCTGCAAAATCATGTCCATCAAAACGTTCGCCTTTCAGCGCCACAAACAGACACCCCGGCGTGACCTGACGGGTATCAATGGTCACTTCGGTTATCTCGACGTTTTCACCCTGTTTATCACTGACAATAAGTTCAGCGTTAAGCAGCGTGGACAGAAAATGCAGTGAGACCTTAATCATGCCACCACCCCCAACAAGCGCGCGACAGTGACACGGTCGGAGTAGTCCAGACGGCGATTGCCAACTAATTGATAATCTTCATGTCCTTTGCCAGCGATCAGCACTACATCATCGGCTTTAGCTTGCATAATGGCGCTGGTGACCGCTTCAGCACGGCCATGGATGGATTGCGCATGTCCGGCATCCAGCAAACCGCTGAGGATATCCGCGACAATCGCCTGCGGCTCTTCACTGCGCGGGTTATCATCAGTGACGACCACTCTATCCGCAAGCTGCTCCGCAATACCGCCCATAAGTGGGCGCTTACCTTTGTCACGATCGCCACCGCAGCCGAACACACACCACAGTTGGCCTTTACAATGCAAACGGGCTGCCGCCAGTGCTTTTTCCAATGCATCCGGCGTGTGGGCATAATCCACCACCACCGTCGGTTTGCCTGGCGCGTTAAATACTTCCATCCGCCCGCACACCGGTTGCAAATTAGGCGCTGCGGCTAATAATTCTGCTAACGGATAACCCAGTGAGAGCAGCGTTGACAGCGCCACCAGCAGGTTACTGACGTTAAATGCCCCCATCAGACGGCTTTCTAACTGGCCTACGCCCCAGCTTGAATCAAAAGCGATGCTCGCGCCGTTATCGTGATACTGAACCTGAGTGGCAGACAACCATGGGCCATTCCAGCCCGCAGGAACATTGTTTTCCATACTGACGGCGACAGCTTGCGGCAACTGCCCTAACCAGCGGCGACCGACTTCGTCATCAGCATTAATAATTTTGTGTTCGGATTGATGGGTGGAGAACAGCAGCCATTTGGCCGCTTCGTAACTCGCCATATTGCCGTGGTAATCCAGATGATCGCGGCTTAAGTTAGTGAACACTGCGGCAGCAAATGGCAATGCGGCTACGCGGTTTTGAATCAAACCGTGGGAAGAGACCTCCATCGCGGCGAAAGTCGCCCCTTGCTCCACCAGGTTGCGCAATAAATGCTGGATATCAACCGCTGAGCCGGTGGTATTTTCAGTGGGGATAACTTGCCCTAACAGACCATTGCCAACCGTCCCCATCACCGCACTGGTTTCGCCCAATATCTGGGCCCATTGCGCCAACAATTGGGTGGTCGTGGTTTTGCCGTTGGTTCCGGTCACACCGACCAAACGTAATGCGGCACCCGGCTGATGGTAAAATTGCCCCGCCAGCTTAGATAAGTGCTGATTCAAATCACGCAGATAAATAACAGGAACGCCATGCATCTCGACCATACTGGCATCCGGTGCCACACCGTCGGCTTCCGCGACCACCGCCGCCACACCTTGGGCGATAGCTTGCGGGATATAGCGACGCCCGTCCGTCTGATGGCCGACAACGGCGACAAACAAATCCCCGGCAGCGGCAACTCGGCTGTCTAATGTCATTTCCCGTAGCGCACGCTCCGGGACGTCTAGCCCCCAAGGAGCGAGTAAGTCGCGCAAGTTACGATCTGCCACCTGAACCCTCTTTTGTATTAGTCACTAATTCGCTTTTATCACCAGTGGGTAATGCATCTGGCTCAATGTTCATGGTTCGCAAGACACCGCCCATGATGGCACCGAACACCGGTGCAGAAACCGCACCACCGTAATATTTCCCTGCCTGCGGGTCATTGATGACCACAACCAGAGCAAATCTAGGGTTACTCGCGGGCGCAACGCCAGCGGTGTAAGCGAGATATCGGTCCATATACTTACCATCTGGGCCGACTTTCTTGGCAGTACCGGTTTTAATCGCGATACGGTAGCCTTTAATGGCGGCTTTAGTGCCGCCGCCGCCAGGTAGTGCCACGCTTTCCATCATATGAACCACGGTACGCACCAGCGGTTCAGGGAAGATACGCTCACCCGCCACTGGCGGATCAACTTTGGTAATCGACAGTGGGCGATAAACCCCCATGCTGCCGATGGTTGCATAGACTCGCGCTAGTTGTAACGGCGTTACCATTAGCCCGTAGCCGAAAGAGAAGGTGGCCCTCTCTATGTCAGACCACCGTTGTTTTTTAGGATATAAGCCACTGCTTTCTCCGACCAACCCCAAATTGGTCGCTTTCCCAAACCCAAACTTTGAGTAAGTATCTACCAAAGCTGAGGATGGCATCGCTAACGCCAGTTTAGAAACACCGACGTTACTCGACTTCTGCAAGATCCCGGTCACGGATAGCTCTGCGTAACGGGCCACGTCTTTAATCTGGTGACCGTTAACAAAGTACGGCAAGGTGTTGAGCACGCTATTTTCTTTCACTACGCCGTGCTGCAATGCCGTCATGACTACCATTGGCTTAACTGTCGAGCCGGGTTCAAAAATATCGGTTATTGCCCGGTTACGCATGGCATCTTTCGGCGTACCGGTCAGGTTATTTGGGTTGTAGGATGGGCTGTTCGCCATCGCCAACACTTCGCCGGTGTTGACATCCACCAGCACTGCGGTACCAGACTCTGCTTTGTTGAATGCCACTGCATTATTCAGCTCGCGGTAGACCAGCGCCTGCAAGCGCTCATCAACACTCAACACCAGATTGTGCGCCGCCTGGCTATCCACAGAGGAAATATCCTCAATGACCCGGCCATAGCGGTCTTTACGGACGGTACGCTCGCCAGGCTGCCCGGTGAGCCACCGGTCAAAACTTTTCTCTACGCCTTCAATACCTTGGCTATCAATGTTAGTCACACCGATGATATGCGCCATCACCTGGCCTGCTGGATAGTAACGGCGCGATTCTTGACGCAAATAGATACCGGGTAATTTCAGCTTATGGATGTAGTCGCCAATCGCCGGATTAACCTGACGAGCCAGATAAACAAAGCGCCCTTTCGGGTTAGCATTAATGCGGGTCGCCAGTTGGTCTAGTGGGATTTCCAGCGCATCAGACAACGCTTTCCAGCGCGTATCTAGCGTAATGCCACCGCGCTCGGTTAACTCTTTCGGATCCGCCCAAACCGCGTTAACCGGGACACTAACGGCCAATGGGCGGCCAGAGCGGTCACTTATCATCCCTCGGGCGGTTGGAACTTCCTGTACCCGCAATGAGCGCATGTCGCCCTCGCGCACCAACTTATCGGGGTTAATGACTTGCAGATAAGCGGTACGCAACATCAGGCCGACTAATGCCAGCAAAATACAGCCGCACAACAACGCAAAACGCCAGCTTATAAAGCTGGCTTGTTCTTCCTGGCGCTTTAACTTCCCGGGGCGCGCTGCTTTCATGCGTTACCTTGGCTACTCAGAGTCATGGTGGCGACAAATTCCTTTATTTATTGGAAAAAACCATTACTGAACCACAATGTTTTCTTGTGATGGATCAACGTGTTGCATTTTAAGCTTGTCAATCGCAATACTTTCAACTCGGCTGTGATCACCCAATGCATTCTCTTCCAGAATCAGGTTACGCCACTCAATATCCAGCGCATCCCGCTCCAGCACCAGTTGCTCGCGCTCAGCAGTGAGCAAGCGCGTACGGTGGGCGGTGGTCACAACCAAAACAGCAGACACTAACACCGCGATCAGTAAAATTAATGGAATCTTCGCATTGCGGATTAAATCACCGCCGATGACCCCAACTAAACCGTGGCGTTCGTTGCCTATCACTCTTTAATCCTCTCGGCAAAACGTAATACCGAGCTGCGCGCCCGTGGGTTTTCAGCCACTTCGGCATCCGGAGGCATCATTTTGCCAGCGGATTTCAAGGTGCGCCCACCCATGCTGCGCAACTGTGCTTCCGTCAATGGCAGTCCCGCCGGCACTTGTGGCCCACGGCTGTGATGACGGATAAAGTTTTTCACAATACGGTCTTCCAGAGAATGGAAGCTAATGACGGACAAGCGGCCTTCAGGTGCTAGCACTTCAAGCGCCCCATCCAATGCGCGCTCTATCTCTTCCAATTCACTGTTGATATAGATACGGATAGCTTGGAAGCTGCGGGTTGCTGGATGCTTATGCTTTTCGCGGAATGGGCTGGCATTAGCGATCAAATCAGCCAGCTCTTTGGTGCGAGTCATTGGCTGCGTGAGGTTACGCTCAACAATGGCCTTGGCTAAGCGCTTGGCAAAACGCTCTTCACCAAAGGTTTTCAACACCCAAGCAATATCGTCAGCACCGGCTTTCATCAACCAGTCAGCCGCTGATAACCCACGAGTTGGGTCCATCCGCATGTCTAACGGCCCGTCACGCATGAAAGAGAAACCGCGCTCTGGATCATCTAATTGGGGGGAAGAAACGCCCAAGTCCAGCAATACACCGTCGATACGGCCGACTAAATCCAATTCCCGCACATAATGGGCCAAATCAGAAAACGGGCCGTGCACGATAGAAAAACGGGGGTCGGTAATCGATTTTGCCGCTTCAATAGCTTGTGGGTCACGATCAATTGCTATCAGACGCCCTTCTGGCCCAAGTTGGGACAAAATCAGGCGCGAGTGGCCACCACGGCCAAAAGTTCCGTCAATATAGATGCCGTTATCACGGATGTTCAGGCCATTCACCGCCTCATCCAGTAATACGCTTGTATGCTTGTAGTTGTTATCTACAGTTTTGTTGTTATCTACCATGCTTATAGCGATAAGTCCTGTAGCCGCTCAGAAAGAGGTTCCTGAGTCGACTGTTCTGCGTCGATGTCATCCTTGACTTGTTGATACCAGGTCTGTTCATCCCACAGTTCAAACTTATTGAACTGCCCAACCAGCATCACTTCTTTATTCAGCCCGGCGTGCTGACGCAATGTTCCTGCAATCAGTAACCGCCCAGCTCCGTCCATCTGACATTCACTGGCATGCCCTAACAGCAAACGCTGAACTCGACGTTCAGTTGGGTTCATGCTCGACAGACGAGATAATTTTTGTTCAATGATTTCCCATGCAGGGAGGGTATAAAGCAACAGGCATGGTTGGTGAAGGTCTATGGTACAGACCATCTGGCCTTGCGATTCCTCATTCAGCAAATCCCGATAACGGGTAGGTACGGCAAGCCGCCCTTTGCTGTCGAGGTTAACCATCGTTGCCCCACGAAACATGACTGAGTTACCCCTTCATGACCCAATTCACCACATTACCCCACAAATCCCCACATTAAAGAGTTTACGGATGGTATGAAAACCTTGTCAAGCCAGAGCGGATGCGCTTTAACAATATTTATGGGTCGTTTTTGAGATATATCTCGTATAAGGGGCTATTTTCGCGGTTGAAATAGAAATTAACGTCATGATAAACGGGCTATTTTTCCGCCAGTAATTCCGGCAACTTAAATAAATAATAAATTGTCAATTAATTGACGCATTATTTCCTTCTGCAAGGAATGTCTCATTTTTAGGCTAAAAATCGTACGGCTTGAAATTATACAGTTTGAGCACAAAACCCGCGGCTACTGGTGTTTCCTGAGAAAAAGCAGAGAAGCCAACTGCAGAATAGACAGCAATACAATAATACCCTTGATAACAACAAGTGTTAACGGGCAGACATTTTACTTCAATTAACCAATAAGAATTAATCTATTTTGAAATAAATTATTAGCGCCTATTTTTAGGTATTGATGAAATATGAATACCTTCAGACAGATAAATCTTAAATTAGGAAAAAACTGTAAATTAATTTTTTTATTCTGATTATTTTAAATTTACCTTTTGCTACCCGGCGTTTCCCTCCCAATCAATGAAATTGTTAACCATATGTTTTTAAACAAAAAACACGTATCTCGCCGTTTAAAAAACCACGAAAAGTCCAATTCCTCACAGTACAAAGTATAAAAACCAGTCAAATGTTAAAAATAAAAATTTTAAGCTGGTTATATTACCAACAATAGCACTGTAAACTACACAAAAAGCAAAATGACAATATAATCACCTGCAATTTACATGATGAGCAATATATAAAATCTGCTATTAATTTCAACATTTACCATTCTGGCAGATTTTTCCCCCAATTAGGGAGTTAATGACAATGTTTTCAACTGGGTCCCGTCTGCGTAGTGCAGCAGCCGATACTTTTGCACTCGTGGTGTATTGTTTTGTCATCGGCATGATAATTGAAATAGTGATCTCGGGGATGACCTTCCAGCAGTCTCTCTCTTCCCGGCTGGTCTCAATTCCCGTCAACATTCTTATTGCCTGGCCCTACGGCGTATATCGGGATGCTTTCATCCGTTTTGCGCGTTGTCATGCTGGAGAGCATTTTTGGGCGAAAAGTCTGGCCGACTTACTGGCCTATGTCAGCTTCCAGTCACCGGTTTATGCCATGATTCTATGGTCAGTCGGAGCTGATTTAGAGCAAATCACCACAGCGGTAACAAGTAACGCCTTGGTTTCAATGGCAATGGGTGTGGCTTATGGCTACTTTTTGGAGTATTGCCGCAGGTTATTCCGTGTCGCAGGCTATGTTTGAATACCCGTCATCTTTTAAGTTGCAGGTGTGTTGGCTACGCTCGTTCACCCGAATCACTTACTGATGTAAGCTCATCGGGGTTTTCTTGCTTGCCGCCTTCCTGCACCATAAAATCTATTGGGTATTAAGCGTCCTAATCGAAATGTTTATTACTCAGTTATTTGCGGCTTAAACTGCCGCGGCGGAACAGGTTGCGGCGAATGCGGGTTAACCCCGGTTTTGGCTTATGAGGCTCATCTAAGCTGGCTAATACCAATTCCAATACACGCTCGGCAACATCACGGTGACGCTGTGCCACCGCCAATACTGGGCATTCGAGGAAATCCAACAGCTCATTATCACCAAAAGTAGCAATCGCCAGATTAGCTGGCAGACGGCCACTTTGTTTTAAAGTGACATCCATAACGCCCTGTAACAGCTGGAACGAGGTGGTAAACAATGCCTGTGGCATTGGATGGGTCTTCAACCATTCAGCGAACAGCACCCCCGCAGCATCGCGCTCGTAGCTATTGGCATACAGGAAATCAACCTTGCGCGGATCATCTTTCCACGCCTCACGGAACCCCATCTCCCGCAAGAAGCTGACGGATAGTTCTGGCAGTGCGCCCAGATACAAAACGGACTCCGCAGGGAAAGAACGCAGCTCTTGCGCCAACATTTGCGCATCTTCTTGATCTGCACCGACGACGCTGATGAAATGTTCCCGATCAAGTGCACGATCCAGTGCGATTATCGGTAATGGATCATTTGCCCAACGCTGATAAAACGGGTGCTCCGGCGGCAAGGCGGTTGAAACAATGATGGCGTCAACCTGGCGCTGTAACAAGTGCTCGATACAGCGCATTTCATTATCGGGTTGATCTTCAGAACAAGCGATCAGCAGTTGATAACCTCGCTGGCGAGCCTGTCGCTCCAAATAATTAGCGATACGGGTGTAGCTGGTATTCTCCAGATCCGGGATAACCAAACCAATAGAACGGGTTCTGCCCGCGCGCAATCCTGCCGCAACAGCATTTGGGTGATAGTTATGTTCCCTGACAACCGCCATAACTTTGTCTACTGTTTTATCGCTGACCCGGTACTGTTTCGCTTTGCCATTAATGACATAACTGGCCGTAGTGCGCGAAACACCCGCAAGGCGCGCGATTTCATCCAGTTTCACATTGACCCCTTATAAACCCTGTAAAGTGATGTCGTCGGTTAGACTAAGATGTCTATAGACATAATTTGACCATGGATATGATCTAACCGCAGAACTCACTATTGAGCAACCGCTTTCACTGCTATATAACGCTATCCAGGTTAAAAAATAAGAAAAAAAAAGCTCAGCATACCTGCTGAGCCTGATAATCGGAGATTAGTCAGTATTAATCACCATGATTAACGCATTATCTTGTCACCACGGGAGACACCGACAATACCGGAGCGAGCCACTTCAACAATTTCGGCCACTTCGCGCACGGCATTCAAAAATGCATCCAGTTTGTCGCTGGTACCCGCAAGCTGCACGGTATAAAGCGTGGCGGTAACATCGACAATTTGCCCACGGAAGATTTCAGCGCAACGCTTCACTTCTTCACGCCCATAACCACTGGCTTGTAATTTTACCAGCATGATTTCGCGCTCAACATGTGACCCCGAAACCAGCTCGCTAACCCGCAAGACATCCACCAGCTTATGTAGCTGTTTTTCAATTTGTTCCAGAACTTTAGCATCACCCACAGTTTGGATGGTCATTCTGGACAGTGTCGGGTCATCGGTCGGCGCAACCGTCAAACTTTCAATGTTATAACCGCGCTGAGAAAACAGGCCGACCACTCTTGATAGGGCACCTGATTCGTTTTCCAGCAGAACTGATAAAATCCGGCGGCGCATAATTATGTCCTCTCCGTTTTACTAAGCCACATTTCGTCCATGCCACCACCGCGAATCTGCATTGGGTAAACATGCTCTGTTTCATCGACAGTCACATCCACAAATACCAGACGTTCAGTCTTGGATAATTGTGTCAAAGCATCGGCCAGTTTGCTTTCCAACTCATCCGGTGTCCGAATGGAAACACCAATATGACCATAAGCTTCCGCCAATTTGACGAAATCAGGCAGAGAATCCATGTAAGACTGTGAATGTCGGCCAGAATAAATCATATCCTGCCATTGTTTCACCATGCCGAGATAGCGGTTATTCAGGTTCAAAACCAACACTGGCAAGTTGTATTGCAGCGCAGTAGATAATTCCTGAATATTCATTTGGATACTGCCATCACCGGTAACACACACCACGGTTTCATTAGGTAAAGCCAGTTTCACCCCAAGGGCTGCGGGCAGACCAAAGCCCATGGTGCCCAAACCGCCGGAGTTGATCCAATGGCGTGGTTTATCAAAAGGATAGTAAAGTGCAGCGAACATTTGATGTTGGCCGACATCTGACGTGACATAAGCGTCACCCTTGGTCAGGCGATGCAGTGCTTCAATCACCGCCTGCGGTTTAATTTTGCCACTCTTTTTATCGTAGCCAAGACAATCACGGGCACGCCATTGTTCAATGGATTGCCACCAATCACGCAAACTATCGAAATCTTGTGCGCAATCAATCTGCGGCAATAAGTCCAGCATTTGCGTCAAAACTTGTTTGGCATCGCCGACAATCGGGATATCAGCTTCCACAGTTTTTGATATAGATGTTGGGTCGATATCAATGTGTACCACAGTCGCATTCGGGCAATATTTCGCCAGATTATTGGTGGTGCGGTCATCAAAGCGCACGCCCACAGCAAAAATCAGATCAGTATTGTGCATGGCCATATTGGCCTCAAACGTCCCATGCATCCCCAACATGCCGACACTTTGGCGATGAGTCCCAGGGAAGCTCCCCAGCCCCATCAGAGAACTGGTGACCGGTAAATTCAGCTTCTCAGCGAATGTCAGTAGCTCTTGGTGGCAAGCCGAGTTAATCGCCCCGCCCCCGACATACATAATCGGCCTTTTAGCCGCCAGAATAGTTTGCAGCGCGCGTTTAATCTGCCCGCGATGACCTTGCACCGTCGGATTATAAGAGCGCAAGCTGACCTGCTCTGGATAGGCATAAGGCATTTTGACTGCTGGGCCAACAATATCCTTTGGCAGATCAATGACTACCGGCCCAGGACGGCCTGTCGACGCCAGATAAAATGCTTTTTTCAATACAGTTGGAATATCTTCGGTGCGCTTGACCAGGAAGCTGTGTTTGACCACCGGGCGGGAGATCCCAACCATGTCACACTCCTGGAAAGCATCATAGCCAATCAGTGAGCTAGGTACCTGACCAGAAAGCACCACCATCGGCACTGAATCCATATACGCCGTCGCAATACCGGTAATCGCATTGGTTGCACCGGGGCCGGACGTCACCAGCACCACACCAACCTCGCCCGTAGCTCGTGCATAACCATCGGCCATGTGAACCGCACCTTGTTCGTGGCGCACCAGCACGTGATCGATGCCTCCGACCGTGTGCAGGGCATCGTAGATATCAAGTACGGCCCCGCCGGGATAACCGAATACATGCTTAACGCCCTGATCGATTAACGATCGGACAACCATCTCGGCTCCTGACAACATCTCCATGGGTTTTGCCTCCAGGCTTAGTTTGCTCATTGGATAACGGGAAATCATTTCCACGAAACCCGGTAGGAGAGGCACAACGCCCCGTATTCCTATTCTTTGCTTGTTATTCTTTGCTTATAAGTATTGGGATATTTATTAACGTAACTAACTCATTAACATAACGTCAGAATTTCTGGCAGGCAAACAACAATTCTCTCAACTAAAGTCAATTCTGTCGGCCACACCCTGTATTTGACTTCATTCTGAAAATAAAACACTGCATGATGATAGGAATTCTTGTTTTTAACGTCGCATTAACACCAAATTATAGAACTAAATCAGGCTGATAATTTTTATCCATGGCTACAGCAAAATAATCGCTGTTACGCATGTAGGGAGGGGAAGAGAAACGGCTGGTTAGAAAAACAGCAAAACTGGCCGGTATCGTCAGACAAATACCGGCCAATGTAGTGAAAACGTGGATGGGTTAATCGCGGTACATGGAGTCAATTTCATTCTGATAGTTCTGGAGAATGATTTTACGCCGTAATTTCATAGTAGGTGTCAATTCACCTGTTTCCATCGTGAAAGCCTGCGGCAACAGAGTAAAGCGCTTAACTTGCTCGAACTTTGCCAGCTCTTTTTGCATATCTTTCAGCCGTTGCTCGAACAAACTGACAATATGACTATGACGTAACAGTTCGAGCCGGTCGTGATATTTCAGGTTTATCGAATGCGCATATTCTTCCAGCGATTCGAAGCACGGGACAATCAGCGCCGAAACAAATTTGCGGGTATCGGCAATAATCGCAACTTGCTCGATAAAGCGATCCTGATTGAGAGTGCCCTCAATCATCTGCGGCGCAATGTATTTTCCGCCCGATGTTTTCATCAAATCTTTCAGCCGCTCGGTGATGAATAAATTCCCCTGAGCATCTAGCGCACCGGCATCACCGGTTTTGAGCCAACCATCCTCAGTGAGAGATTCTGCGGTCTCTTGAGGTTTATTGAAATAGCCGCGCATGACAACCGGGCCGCGCACTTGAATTTCATTTTCAGCGCCCAAACGCACTTCGATCCCCGGTAATGGCTTACCGATAGAACCAAACCGGAAGTCTTTATCCTCCCAACAAGAAACCGTGGCGCAGGTTTCTGTCATACCATAGCCGTACTTGATATTGACGCCAATGGCCTGGAAAAACAGAATAATATTGTCATCCAGCCGTGCACCGGCGGCCGGTAAGAAACGCACTTTCCCCCCCAGCAGGTCGCGCAATTTACTCAATACCAGACGATCCGCCAGCTTAAACATCTGCTCTGAGAGCCACGAGGAGGTTTGCCCACTTTGCAAAGCTTGGAATTTGCGCTCGCCGCACCGAACCGCCCAGTTAAATAACATCCGGCGATGCCATTTTGCCGAGGCAACTTTATCATTTATAGCGCTGAACACTTTTTCGTAGAAGCGCGGAACCGCACACATAACCGTCGGTTTTACTGCCTGCATCGCGGCTCGCACCCAATTGGTGTCACTGATATACACATTTTGCGCGCCGGTATGCATGACATAGAAACTCCAGGCCCGCTCAAACACATGAGACAGCGGCAGGAAACTAAGAGAGGTATCTTCAGGTGTCAGGGTCAAGCGCTGGTCATGCAAATAGAGCTGAGCGGCCATATTCCGGTACTCCAGCATCACCCCTTTCGGCTCGCCGGTCGTGCCCGAAGTATAAATCAATGTGAATAAATCACTTAAATCGCAACCATCTATACGTGCGGTTAATAAATGTTGCAGAACCGCATCTGGCTGCTGTTCAAAATCAGCTAAATGTTGGGCATATTCACAGCCACGTAAATCTACATGGGGGTCTAATACCACAATTTGGCTCAATTGTGGGCATAGCGGCTTGAGTGTAATTGCGACATCAAACTGCGCTTGTCCACCGACAAATAAAATGCGCACATCAGCATCATTCATTACATAAACAGCTTGAGCGGTTGTATTGGTGGCGTACAACGGCACGCTCACACCGCGAATTTGTAAAATAGCTAAATCGGCTAATGACCAAGCCATGCTGTTATTAGCAAAAATCCCAACACGCTCTTGGATTGCAACACCCAAAGACAACAAAGCCGCTGAAATTCGCGTCACATGAGTATCAATCTGCCGCCAGGTCAGTTGATTTTCGCCTTCTGGCGACCATTCACGGAACGCGACCTTGTCAGCTCTCTGGCTTATTTGTTGGCGCAACCGGCGCACAAGGTGATATTTATCTAATAGTTGAGTCATAACATCGCAGCTCGCTGAGAAATCATTTGTTAAAGTGTACTACCGCTTTTGCTTATGGGCTTTCAGCTTACAGTCGTTCACTTTTTTCGCGCAGTCTACCCACTCTATCGCTTATGGCAAACAAAATTCAGCGCAGAAGTGTGAGCTGAAATAGATTTTGACGAAAAATACAGCATTCAGGACGACGGAAAGGGAATCAAGATGGGTAAAAATATTTTGCTGGATGGGATACAAAAAGATTCATTTTAAATTAGGCTGTGGCCCTTGCCTGCCACTGAGAATAAAACCATTTCAGTAGCAGGACTTAACGATAATAATTAAGAAGGAATACTAAGCTGGCCGAGTAATTCTTTCATCCATTGATGTCCCTTATCTCTATCCGTTGATTCATGCCAAGTGAGATAACATGAGCGACATGTTTCCTCCCACGGTAACGGGATAAGTTTCAGATTAAGGGCCTCGCTGTATGTTTGAACTAACCAACGAGGCGCAATTGCAACAAGGCTAGTTTGAGAGACAATATTCAGCACACTGTTCATATCCGTGCTTTCATAAGCGATAGTTTGGCTACTGATGGTCGAATCATAATAAAGCTCACTGAAAGAACCTACTTTATCTAAGGACACCACCGCATGTAATTCAGAAAGAAGTTGTTCTTGAGTGATTGAATTATCAATACGCGGGTGATCTTTAGACACTGCCAAAACGGATTCATCCAAGGATAATGATATATCATGAAAATCGGAGCGTTCGAACTTGGTATAACCGATAACAAATTCGGTTTCTTGATAACGTAACTGATGTTCAATATTCTCATTAAGATAAGATCTAATAATGAGCTGAACACCGGGTGCTAATTGATTAACCTGCTGTATGATTTGTGCGGTTAGCCTAATATCCAGAGGGCTACAAATAGATAAATTAAATACTCGCCCACTACTTTTGGCTTCAAACCCCGCACCTGGCAACTCATTTTGCACTAATTGTAATGCCTGTCGTACCGGCCCAAAAAGCTGGCGCGCTCTGGCGGTTGGCTGGATACCTCGGCCATAGCGAACAAACAGCTCGTCATTAAACATCACTTTGAGACGAGCAACGGCGTTGCTCACTGCAGGCTGGGACATCCCCAGTGACTGTGCAGCACGTGTCACATTATGCATTTGCATCACAGCATCGAAAACAGTTAATAGATTGAGGTCGACACTGCGTAAATGGACGTCGCTCCCTTCCTTTTTAGTGACTTGACTGTCGATTCCTAAGTTGTGTTCAAACATGCTTAACTCCACTAAGCTTTATGCAGATGGTATGATTAATAAATAATCTCATAGATATTCATTATTGTTTCAAAATATCTTTGAACACTTATCATTAATAATGCCAATATTCTCTTTAATACCTTAAGAGGTAAAATCGAGTCTCATCCTTGTATAAGTGTGAAAATATAAATCACACCTAATGCATTTGGTGATCAGTAAAACCCATAGACAAATATATAAACAAGAAGAATATGCAAAATATTTTGCATGGTAAATAAAATCAATCTAAATTGTCAATATTAAGGCCATACCTCATCAATATTAATAATAGAACTTTTGACATGTTCACATCACAAAATGAGAGGATTAACAACTATGACATTAATGAATAATAAATTCTTCACTTATAACTTATTAACTCTTAATTATATTAAGAAAAACACAAAAAACATAAAATACCTCACTAAATCTAATTATAATTAATATAAATAGTCATGAAGTATAAAAAACAAGAGCAAAGATATACATTAAGATAAAATAACTGCTGTGTAAATTCACTATCTGTATAAAAAATAAGACTGCTTGTGGTTAATTATTAACCTGTTAATTTAATTATCCCTGAACAGAGTTGAAAAACAACTCATCAGAGCCACAGAGAGAAAGTAAACAGGCTATCAATTCATCACATAGACAAAAAGCACAATCCCCCGCATTTTGAGTATTATGCCAAATAATGCAAAATCCACAGTTTAGATAGTTAGATTAAAAATCTTTAAAAATTAATTTTTAAGTTTTTTGTGCCGTCATACTGAATTCAGTATCCTCGTAACCAGTTGAACACGCCATTTTAAACAAATGTTGACACAACCATAGAATTCACGTATCAATTTAGGCAACGCAATATTTTAACTAATGAGAAACTGAAAAATTATGTTCTACTCAACCCGTCTACTAGGCCTACTACTCAACGCATCTCACTTGCGCGGTATGTTGGTGGACGGAAATCAGAACTGATTCAGCCATCAAGATTAACAAGCCCGCGCAAATGCGCGGGTTTTTTTTTACCCGCTAAGCGCAAATGTAAACACGACAAGGAACAACCCATGAGCCAACAAGTCATTATTTTCGATACAACCTTGCGCGACGGTGAACAAGCATTACAAGCCAGCTTGAGTGTTAAAGAAAAGCTGCAAATTGCGTTAGCATTGGAAAGAATGGGTGTCGATGTCATGGAAGTCGGTTTCCCGGTTTCCTCTCCTGGCGATTTTGAGTCAGTCCGCACCATTGCTCAGCAAGTAAAAAACAGCCGGGTTTGCGCCTTGGCACGCTGTGTAGACAAAGATATAGATGTTGCTGCTGAAGCTTTGCGTATTGCTGAAGCATTCCGAATTCATGTGTTTTTGGCGACCTCCACTTTACATATTGAATCCAAATTAAAGCGCTCGTTTGACGATGTGTTGGCGATGGCCGTTCACTCAGTAAAACGCGCCCGCAACTATACCAATGATGTGGAATTCTCTTGCGAAGATGCGGGGCGCACCCCCATTGATAACTTGTGCCGCATTGTAGAGGCCGCGATCAATGCCGGTGCCACAACCATCAATATCCCTGACACTGTCGGCTACACCACGCCTTATCAGTTCGGTGGAATCATCACTGACTTGTATAATCGGGTGCCAAATATTGATAAAGCCATTATCTCTGTCCATTGCCATGACGACTTGGGCATGTCAGTAGCCAACTCCATTACCGCGGTGCAAGCCGGGGCGCGTCAGGTCGAAGGGACTATAAATGGTTTGGGCGAGCGCGCAGGTAACTGTTCACTGGAAGAAGTGATCATGGCGATTAAAGTGCGCGAAAACATGTTAGGCGTGCATACCAATATTAATCATCAAGAAATTTACCGCACCAGCCAATTGGTCAGTAAGTTATGCAACATGCCAATACCTGCCAATAAAGCCATTGTCGGCAGCAATGCTTTTGCCCACTCATCCGGTATTCATCAGGATGGCGTGCTGAAAAATCGCGAAAACTACGAAATCATGACCCCGCAGTCCATCGGCTTGAAAGAAGTGCAGTTGAATCTGACTTCCCGCTCGGGTCGTGCCGCCGTAAAACACCGTATGGAAGAGATGGGTTATCAGGATAAAGACTATAATTTGGACTCCTTATATGACGCTTTTTTGAAATTAGCGGATAAGAAAGGCCAGGTTTTTGATTACGATTTGGAAGCATTGGCTTTCATTAATAAGCAGCAGGAAGAGCCAGAACATTACCGTTTGGACTATTTCAGTGTGCAGTCTGGCTCCAGCGTGATGGCGACAGCATCAGTAAAATTGGTCTGTGGTGAAGAAGTTAAATCAGAAGCGGCCACCGGTAATGGCCCGGTCGATGCAGTGTACCAGGCCATCAACCGCATTACCGACTACCCGATTGAACTGGTGAAATATCAACTGTCTGCCAATGGTCAGGGTAAAGACGCATTGGGTCAGGTTGATATCGTGGTTGACCACAAAGGCCGCCGTTTCCATGGTGTGGGCCTGGCAACAGATATTGTCGAGTCATCCGCAAAAGCATTGGTTCACGTATTAAATAACATCTGGCGCGCTCATCAGGTCGAAATCGAGAAGCAGCGCTTGCAACAAAATAATCAGGAAATGGTGTGAACATGACTCAGACTTATCATATTGCCGTTTTACCCGGAGACGGTATTGGCCCTGAAGTAATGACTCAGGCGGAAAAAGTATTGGATGCGGTGCGCCAGCGCTTCAGCATCAAAATCACCACCAGCAAATATGATGTGGGCGGTGCTGCCATTGACCGTCATGGCAGCCCATTGCCACCGGCTACCGTGAGCGGGTGCGAGCAAGCTGACGCCATTTTATTTGGCTCCGTGGGCGGCCCCAAATGGGAACATTTGCCACCAGCGGAACAACCTGAGCGCGGTGCATTGTTACCCTTGCGCAAACATTTTAAATTATTCAGCAACTTACGCCCTGCGCGTTTGTATCAAGGTTTAGAAGATTTCTGCCCATTGCGCAGTGATATTGCTGCTCGAGGTTTCGATATTCTGTGCGTGCGTGAATTAACCGGCGGTATCTATTTCGGTCAACCCAAAGGTCGTGAAGGCCAAGGTATGCACGAACGTGCATTTGATACTGAAGTTTATCACCGCTTTGAAATTGAACGCATCGCCCACATTGCTTTTGAATCTGCACGTAAACGCCGTGGCAAAGTGACCTCTATTGATAAAGCCAATGTGTTGCAAAGTTCAATTCTGTGGCGCGAAGTGGTCACCGCCATTGCCTCCGATTATCCAGATGTTGCGTTATCCCATATGTATATTGATAACGCCACCATGCAGTTAATTAAAGATCCATCCCAGTTTGACGTGTTGCTGTGCTCCAACTTATTTGGCGATATTTTGTCCGATGAATGCGCGATGATAACCGGCTCGATGGGCATGCTGCCGTCCGCCAGTTTGAATGAGCAAGGTTTTGGTTTGTATGAACCCGCTGGCGGCTCCGCACCGGATATCGCGGGCCAAAATATTGCCAACCCTATTGCGCAAATTCTGTCTTTGGCCCTGTTGTTGCGCTTTAGTTTGGGTAAAGACGACGCGGCTGACGCGATTGAAAACGCCATCAATCAAGCATTGGAACAAGGCTATCGCACCGCTGATTTAGCCGGTGATGGCAAAGCAATCGGCACCAATGAAATGGGCGATATCATCGCTAAATTTGTGGCGGAGGGGGTTTAACATGGGCAAGACGTTATATCAAAACAAGACGTTATATCAAAAGTTGTATGATGCGCATATCGTGCACGAAGCGCCAAATGAAACCCCGCTGTTGTATATCGACCGCCACTTAGTGCATGAAGTGACCTCGCCGCAGGCCTTTGACGGCTTGCGCGCCATGGGCCGCCCGGTACGTCAGCCGGGTAAGACCTTTGCCACCATGGATCACAACGTTTCGACGCAAACCAAAGATATCAATGCCAGCGGCGAAATGGCGCGCATTCAGATGCAAGAGTTGATCAAAAACTGTGCTGAATTTGGCGTTTCTTTATATGATTTGAATCACCCATTCCAGGGCATCGTGCATGTGATTGGCCCAGAGCAAGGAATGACTCTGCCGGGGATGACGATTGTGTGCGGAGACTCCCACACCGCGACTCACGGCGCATTTGGCTCATTGGCATTTGGTATCGGCACCTCAGAAGTTGAGCACGTGTTGGCCACCCAAACCCTGAAACAGGGCCGCGCCAAGACCATGAAAATTGAAGTTAATGGGGATGTTGGCCCCGGTATTACCGCTAAAGATATCGTGCTGGCAATTATCGGCAAAACCGGCAGCGCCGGGGGTACTGGCCATGTGGTGGAATTCTGCGGCAGTGCGATTGAAGCGCTGAGCATGGAAGGCCGGATGACTTTGTGCAATATGGCGATTGAAATGGGCGCTAAAGCCGGTTTAGTTGCACCGGACGACACCACTTTTAACTATCTGAAAGGCCGACAATTTGCACCAACTGGCGAGCAATGGGAGCAAGGTGTGGCTTACTGGCGCAGCTTGAAATCTGATGCTGACGCCAAATTCGATACTGTCGTCACCTTAGATGCTGCCGAGATAGCGCCACAAGTGACTTGGGGCACCAATCCGGGCCAAGTCATCGCGGTGAATGAAATCATCCCGGCACCGGAATCCTTTAGTGATCCGGTTGAGCGCGCCTCGGCAGAAAAAGCCTTGGCTTATATGGACTTGCGCCCTGGTATCAAGTTGACCGAAGTGGCGATTGATAAAGTCTTTATCGGCTCTTGCACCAACTCGCGCATTGAAGATTTACGTGCCGCTGCCGCCGTGGCGCAAGGGCGCAAAGTGGCGACCGGCGTACAGGCGATTGTGGTGCCCGGCTCCGGCCCGGTGAAAGCGCAGGCCGAAGCAGAAGGTTTGGATAAAATCTTTATCGAAGCCGGTTTTGAGTGGCGTTTACCCGGCTGCTCTATGTGTTTGGCGATGAATAATGACCGCCTGGAGCCAGGCGAGCGCTGTGCTTCCACCAGCAACCGGAATTTTGAAGGGCGTCAGGGCCGTGGAGGCCGCACCCATTTGGTTAGCCCGGCAATGGCTGCCGCAGCGGCAGTCAGTGGTCACTTTGCTGATGTCCGCGACTTATCCGCCGCCACCCACTAATCGGAGACACCACCATGACAAAATTTACTCAACACTCTGGTTTGGCTCAACAAACGGGTTTGGTTCAACATAAGGGTTTGGTCGTTCCATTGGATGCGGCAAACGTCGACACTGACGCGATTATCCCGAAACAGTTTTTGCAAAAAGTGACGCGCACCGGTTTTGGTCAACATCTGTTTAACGACTGGCGTTTTCTCGATGATGCTGGCAAAGTGCCCAACCCTGAATTTGTGCTGAACCAACCGCGCTATCAGGGCGCGACCATTTTGTTAGCCCGCGAAAACTTCGGCTGCGGCTCATCACGCGAACATGCGCCTTGGGCACTGACAGATTTCGGTTTCAAAGTGGTTATCGCCCCAAGTTTTGCTGATATTTTTTACGGCAATTCATTTAATAACCAGTTATTGCCGGTCACATTAAATGAAGCGGATATTGATACTTTATTCCAATTGGTTAAAGAAAATGAAGGCATCGAATTTATTGTCGATTTAGAGCACCAGACGGTAAATGCCGGTGGAAAAAGTTATTCTTTCGAAATTGATAGTTTCCGCCGTCATTGTATGATTAACGGTTTAGACAGCATTGGCCTGACACTACAGCATGAAAGTAATATTTCAGCCTACGAAAAACAACAGCCAGAATTCCTACGTTAATTATTTTTAATTCATTTTGTGAGTATATTGTTGGTGTCAGGTTCCCTGACCCAACAATTCAAACCCCATCTAAACTCTAATCAAAAAAAAAAAAATCAAAAACCCTAATAAAAAACCCATTACCATTTTATCCCTCACCCGAGAAATAATAAAAATATGATTATAATCAACAGAATACAAATCAGCACCTTAATCTATACAATTGCATAAACATTAATAATTATAATATATTCTGCATTGATTGTAATTTGTGCTGACGGTCACTTTTTATTTCCTCAACAACGCTATGCTGTAATTGACTATTTCCTCCCTAGAGGTCGCCTTATGACACGCATTATATTGCGTTACGAAGCACGTATCTCCGGCGATAGCCGAGCTTGGTTTAATATAGATTACCGCCTCGCCAACGATTTCCCGCGTTAATTCCCCCATTGCTTATTCAGCTTCGGCTGAAAATCTCATTTCTTTATTTTTTTGCCGTCATAGGTGATGCGAATAATGACTTTCGCTCGTCACTAAATGACAGCATTTTTAATATATAGCCAAAGTCATTGGAGTTGCAGGTCGGCAGCTAACGCCCCTGCGGTTTCAAGTACGACGGGTATTTGGAGTTATAAGCCATGAAACGCATTCCTGAACCTTTCCGTATTAAAATGGTAGAAAATATTCGGATGACTAACCGGGAGGATCGTGAGAAAGCACTGATTGAGGCGGGCTACAACCCATTCTTACTCCCCAGTGAAGATATTTATATTGATTTACTGACTGACTCTGGCACTGGGGCGATGAGTGACCGCCAGTGGGCTGGCTTAATGATGGGCGATGAATCCTATGCTGGCTCGCGTAACTATTATCACTTGTGTGACCAGGTTAAAAAACTGATTGGCTACCCATTTACTATCCCAACACATCAGGGCCGCGGCGCGGAACAAATTCTATTCCCTTGCCTCATTGCCAAAAAACAAAAAGCAGGGGGAGCCAAGAATCCCGTTTTTATTTCCAACTTCCACTTTGATACCACCGCCGCCCATGTTGAGATCAATGGGGCGAAAGCTATCAACGTGGTCACCCCGAAAGCCTTTGATACTGTGACTTATTATGACTGGAAAGGGGATTTCGATTTAGACCAACTGAAAGCCACTATTGCCGAGCATGGTGCTGACAATGTGGTGTCAATTATTACCACCGTCACTTGCAACAGCTCCGGCGGGCAGCCAGTTTCAATGAGTAATATGCGCGAAGTATATCGAATTGCTCAACAGCATAATATTCCAGTGGTGATTGACTCCGCCCGCTTCTGTGAAAACGCCTGGTTTATCAAGCAGCGCGAGCCGGGTTATGGCGATAAGTCGATCAAAGAGATCATTCTGGAAATGTATCAGTATGGCGATATGCTCACCATGTCAGCCAAAAAAGACTCGCTGGTAAACATTGGCGGTTTATGCTGTTTCCGTGCCGATGAAGACCTGTTCAACGACGTTCGCATCCGTTGTGTGCCAATGGAAGGTTTTGTGACTTATGGTGGTTTGGCTGGCCGCGACATGGAAGCGCTGGCGATTGGGCTGGAAGAGGGAATGAATGAAGACTTCCTGACTTACCGTATTGGTCAGGTCGAATATTTGGGCGAGCGCCTGCGGGCTGGCGGCATCCCCATTCAATATCCGACTGGCGGTCATGCCGTATTTGTTGATGCCAAAATCCTGCTGCCACATATTCCAGCCGAACAATTCCCAGCACAAGCCCTGAATAATGCCCTGTATCTGGAGGCGGGAATCCGCAGTGTGGAGATTGGTTCATTGTTGCTAGGCCGTGATCCGGAAACCGGCCAACAAAAACCATCGCCATTGGAATTGCTGCGCTTGACCATCCCGCGCCGGGTCTATACCAATGACCATATGGACTATATTGCGGATGCACTGATTTCACTCAAATCACGCGCCGAGGAAATCAAAGGTTTGACTTTCACCTACGAACCGCCAGTTCTACGCCACTTTGTGGCCCGATTAAAACCGGTCGAATAAACAACAATTTCCCCCAAGATCACTGCATTGGGTTTTGGGGGTATTCTCATGATTATATTGGTTTAACTGTCCGGGCGATTAACACCATCGCCCCTATCCTGCCCGAACCTGCGGGGTGCTAAGCTTCTCTGACTCGCGCACAAATGATAAGTGAGAGAATGGCGAGAATCATCGCCATGACATACACCGAATCATGTCCCCAAGTTTCCGTTAATACCCCTTGCAGCACCCCTGCCAGAATCACCCCGGTTGAAATACTGTTGGTAAACAACGTGGTAGCGGCTCCTGCCCTGCCGGGCATTAAATCCTGAAAATAAAGCATACCAATCCCGGCGACAATGCCGATGAAAATGGCATTAAAAATCTGCAATAACATCAGGGCGGTTTTGAATTTAAACAGCACCAATCCGGTATAAAACAGCACGCCAGCCAGCACCGCAAACAACATGATTTTGCGCTTACCAAAACGTCTGACTGAATACCCCGCCAACAACATGATAGGAATTTCCAGCCCGGCCGCCGTCCCCATCAATAAACCCGCTAACCGCTCAGGTAACCCCAAGTTTGCGGTGATATATAAAGGCATATCAATGATATACATGGTATTGCAAGTCCACATCAGCATTGAAGCAATAAACAATAACAACACGTTTTTATCAGCAAACAAGCTCACTTGCGCCACCGCAGGGGCATCCGCTACCGGCTCTGCCCGCGGCACCGACGGCAGAATAAACCACACCACCAGCGCGCTCAGCACAAAAATACCGGCCGCAATACTGAACATCAGGGTAAAGCCATAATTCAGCGCCAGCATAAATGACAGCGGCGGCCCGATAACCCAAGCCAATGAGAGCTGCGCACGCATAATGGAGCTGAACATCACCACTTCTCGGGCCGAGCTATCAGCATATTCACGCGCTAGAGCGAAAATTTGCGGCATGGCGGTGTTAGCCACGGCGGCCAACACCACTCCGGCGGTGATCAAGGTCAGATAATCACGATTAAAGGCAAATAACAGGCAGTTCCCCACCGCCATTAAGTAGCAAACCATAATGAGTTTGCGCCGATCCCCGCGCGAGTCCGAGCGCTTGGCCAGCACAAAGCTGACGGTAATCCCGGCAATAGCATTCACAGTGTAAAACAGCCCAACCCATAGTGGCCGCACTTTGACTTCGGTGCTTAAAAACAGACTTAAGGTCGGAGCTTGCAAGGCACCCGCAATACCAGAAAGAAAAGCCACCACAAAGAAAGCGAGAAAAACCGGGTTGATACGGCGGGAAAAGGTTAATGCAGATTTCATTCCAGGCTCCAGCGCCAGAAACAGCTATTAAACGCTATGCTACAGAAGCGCGCAGATTTATATAGAGAAAAATATAAAAGCCGCATAAATTTCACATCCCAATGATTCGGGTGCGCGAACGTCGCTAACAACGCCACAGCTTCGAGTGCGAAAGGTAATAAAAAAAGCCAGTGGCATAAACCACTGGCTGGTGAAATACACCATTACTCAGAAACTTTTGCTACTCGGTAAAGCAAGACTAAATTACAAAGTATGTTCAGTGCGGGCGATAATATCGTCCTGTGCATCCGGCGACAGCGCGGTGAAGAATGCCGAGTAACCGGCAACTCTGACCACTAAATCACGGTAGCGATCCGGGTGCTGCTTGGCTTCCAGCAAGGTTTCACGCGACACAATGTTGTATTGCACATGCCAGCCCAAATACTCCTCAAAGAAAGTGCGCAGCATCATCATCAACTTTTCGCGGTCACGCGGATTATCCAATGTGGACGGGTTCAACTTTTGATTGAGCAACACGCCGCCCAGAATCGAAGCCGTTGGCAATTTTGACAATGAGTTAAACACCGCCGTTGGCCCCAGATGGTCAGTGCCAGAAGCGGGGCTTGCCCCCTCCGCCAATGGGCTGTGCGCTTTACGGCCATCGGGTGTTGCCATGGTCGCCGCGCCAAATGGCACGTTGGCAGAGATAGACGAGGTTCCCGCATAATAAGTGCCGCCAATCGGGCCGCGACCAAAACGCGTATTGTGATATTGCTTCAGCTCATCAATGTAAGTCTGATAAGCCCGCACTAACAGTTGGTCGACATCATCAACATCATTGCCGTATTTCGGCGCTGAATTAATCAAATGCTGGCGTAGCTGCTCGCCATTCAGACCAGCAAAATCATTGGCTAATGCAGTGGCCAGCTGTTTTTGGCTGATAAGTTGTTGTTCAAATACCAATTTGCGCACAGCCGCCAGACTGTTACCCAAATTGGCAATTCCGACTTGCAAGCCAGAAACCCAGTCGTAGCGCGCCCCGCCCTGTTTGATACTTTTGCCGCGCTCAATGCAATCATCCACCAGCGCTGAACAGACGATATCGTGGGCGTTTTCTTCCAAGATAGTGTCCACCACACACTCTATTTCAATGGATTTGCGGGTGTAATAGCGAATCTGCGCATCCCATTGCGCCATGACTTGAGAAAAATCGCTAAAGTTACCTTTCGACAATCCTTGCTCTTGTGGCAAGAACACCTGGCCGGAAGTGGCATCGCGACCTTGCTCCAACGCAGCCAACATCACTCTGGCGAAGTTAATGAAACTCATACCGGTGCAGCGGTAGCCCCACTTGCCGCCGACGGCGGTTTCAATGCAGCCAATCGCCGCGTAATCATAGGCATCCTGCGGCTCGACACCCAGTTTGATAAATTCGGGAATAACAATTTCGTCATTATTAAATGCGGGCATACCAAAACCACAGCGAATGACTTGCACGCAAGCATCGAGGAAATCATCACTGATACCGGCATGATAGCGAACACTGAGATTCGGCTGGGTTGAACGTAAGCGCCCACAGGATTCCAGCACCGCATAAGAGAGCGGATTCACCGCATCAATGGCTTTGCCCTGCACCAATTTTTGCCCGCCGATAGTGACGTTTTGATAAAGCGGGCTACCCGCCGAGGCCTTGGAGTGCGAACCGGAGCGGATTTTGTTCACTTCCAGCAATTTCAGCCAGCAGCTATGCAGCATCTCAATAGCATGCTCGCGGCTGAGGGTGTTTTCCAACTCAACATCGCGGCGATACCATGGATACAGATATTGGTCCAAACGGCCAAACGAGACGGAATGACCATTGGATTCAATTTGCAAAATCAGTTGAATGAAATAGCACAATTGCAGAGCTTGCCAGAAAGTTTGCGGCGGCTGATGAGCAATCAGCTCACAGTTTTCGGCGATTTCTTGTAGTTCAGTGCGCCGCCATTCACGCGTTTCTTCTTCCGCCATTTGCCGGGCCACTGTGGCATAGCGCTCAATATGTGCGCTCAGAGCCGCCAGCGAGATATCAATCGCTTTCAGGAATTGTTCTTTGTGCAGGTCACTCCAGTCAGTCAGTTGCAGCCGAGAGCGACGGCTGGCCACTTTACTGCGCAGACCATCCAGCCCTTTTTCTAGCAATAACGGGAAGTTAACCGCCAAATGCGCATCGCCGGAGGTCATATTGCCCTCGGCTTTTATAATGCCGGTCGCCAACAGCGCTTTTTGCTCATCAGTAAACATGCCGTAGCAGCGGTCTTGCACTGTTTGCCCGCGCCACCATGGGCACAGCTGGTGTAATACCGTTTTGTCGGCTTCACTGACTGAGAAACCGGCACCGGGGCGGTCGGCTAACGCGTCAATTTCACTCTCAATCCAGCCCACGGTGTATTCAGGAAAAATCGGCGCGGCGCGTAATTGGCTGGCCTGATTACCAATAATTAGCTCATCATTTTTAATCCAAACAGTGCGTTGCTGTAAGTGATGGGCCAGTGCCAGCGCCCGCCGAACCGGCAGCGGTTTATCCTGATGTTGTTGATAAGCCTCGGTATAATGCAACGCCCGCTCAGTACAAACCGGCGGTTTTACAATATGAATCAGCGCGTTTTTATGCTGTTTTGTCCGTTCGCTTAAGGTTACCAAATCGAGAGTGGTCATTGCGTCATCCTCTTAAGATTGCCGTCAGGCCCTTTTCACGGGCATAACTTTCCGCGAAGGCCAGCAGGGAAGGAGAGTCCAAAGGTGTACTTGCCGCCAGATACTTTTCACCCAGCAGCGAATATTTATTGATGCCCAGAGTGTGATAAGGCAAAAAATGAATTTCTTTCATGCCAATCTCATCCGCAGCAAAATCGACAATTCCTTGTACCGAGCGGCGGTCAGCATTGAAATCCGGGATTAAAGGCACCCGCACCGTGATATCGGTGCCCGCGGCCGCTAATTTGCGGAAGTTATCCATCACCCGTTTGGCAGAGCCGCCAGTCCACTGTTGAAAACGGCGCTCATCGGTGTGTTTCAAGTCTGCCAGCATCAAATCCAGCCACGGCAAAGAGGGGGCGATATAGCGCCACGGGGTGTGCAAACAAGATTCAACCGCGGTATGGATGCCCAGTTGATGGCAGCGCTGCAATAATTCAGCGGCCACTTCCGGCTGCATAAAAGGTTCGCCGCCAGATAATGTCACCCCGCCACCACTGCGCCGATAAAATGGCAAATCGCGCAGCAATATCGCCATAGTGCCGTCAATATCAATGGGGTCACCGCACACCGTCAACGCACCACTGGGGCAGCGCGTTTTCAGTGCTTGAAAGTCGTCTTCAGCCAATAGCTGGCGATGAATAACAATTTTATTATCAATATGTTGGATTGCTTGTGGGCAAGTCTGATGACACAAATCGCAGCCGGATAAACACAGGCGCGGGTCAAATAACATCTCCGGCTCACGTGAGCGGCTTTCGGGGTTTTGGCACCAGCGACAACTCAACGAACAGCCTTTGAGGAACACCACGCTACGAATGCCGGGGCCGTCATGAGTGGAATAACGTTGTAAATTAAAAATCATCTTATTCCTCCCATTCGCTGACTAACCCGCTTTCATTAACAAGCAGTATCCGCGTAATATAGGGAAAGAAAAATTGATGAAGTTTGCCGAGGAGTTCCCCTTTTATGTCTACCTCCCGCTTGCAACAGCAGTTCATTCGCCTTTGGCAACGTTTTAGCGGTTTGCCCACAGAAACCACCTTGCAGGAGCTGGCTGACGTGCTCTGTTGCTCGCGCCGCCATGTGCGTTCCTTATTGGGCAGTATGCAGCAAGAGGGATGGCTGAGCTGGCAGGCGGAAGCTGGCCGAGGTAAGCGCTCACAACTGACTTTCCTCTGCTCCGGCCTGGCCTTACAGCAACAGCGGGCCGAAGAGTTACTGGAACAAGAAAGTATTGATCAACTGGTGCAGTTGGTCGGGGATAAAAAAGCGGTGCGCCAAATGCTGCTCTCTCAGTTAGGGCGCAGCTTCCGGCAAGGTAAACATATTCTGCGGGTGCTCTATTATCGCCCCTTACAAAATCTATTACCCGGCACCGCGCTGCGCCGCTCAGAAACCCATATGGTGCGGCAGATTTTTAATGGTCTGACGCGGATAAATGAGGAAAATGGGGAACTGGAGCCGGATTTGTCTCATCACTGGCAAGCCATTAGCCCATTGCATTGGCGCTTTTATTTGCGCCCGGCGATTCATTTTCACCATGGCCGTGAGCTGGAAATGAATGATGTGATGACCAGCCTGACTCGGTTAATCCCCCAACCGCTGTTTTCACATATCACCGCGGTGCGCTCACCCACCCCGTATGTGATTGATGTGCATCTCAGTACCCCGGACAGCTGGCTGCCGTGGTTGTTGGGCAGTGTACACGCCATGATCTTGCCGCAAGAGTGGGAGAATCAGCCGGATTTCCGCCGACATCCTATTGGGACTGGCCCCTATTCCGTGATTCGAAATCATCATAGCCAATTGAAAATTCAGGCATTTGATAATTATTTTGGTTTTCGCGCACTTATTGATGAGGTCAATATTTGGGTATTACCGGAGCTGTCCGAAGAGTTGGTTTATTCCGGTGTGCAATTGCAAGCTGATGATACCAGTAAAAATGAGCTGGAAAGCCGGCTGGAAGAAGGCTGTTATTTTCTGCTATTCGACCAGCGATCTCCCCAAACCTGCAATCCTGATATCCGCCGTTGGCTCTGTGAACTCATCACCCCCGTCGCCCTACTCAGCCATGCCGACCCTTTTTACCAACGCTACTGGTCACCGGCTTACGGCATGTTACCGCGCTGGCACCATAACCGGCTCAGGGTACTGGAAGCGAAACCGGAAGGTTTGACCGAACTGACACTGACTTTTTATAGTCACCATTCAGAGTTTGATGCTATCAGCCAAACATTGGCCACATTATTAGCGGCACATGGGGTCAAATTGATCATAAATGTGGTGGATTATGCCAGTTGGTATCAAGGGGATGCACAGAGCGACATCTGGCTCGGCAGCGCCAATTTTTATCTGCCGCTGGAATTTTCCCTGTTTGCCACCTTGTATGAGCTGCCGCTGCTGCAATATTGCCTGGATGAAAAACTGCACCAAGATGTTGAATTATGGCGAAATAATACTCTGCCAATGGCGGAATGGAGCCAGCGTTTGGTCAGCCAGAATCAATTTCACCCACTGTTCCATCACTGGCTAGAATTATATGGGCAGCACAGTATGCGCGGGGTGCGCATGAACACACTCGGCTGGTTTGACTTCAAATCGGCCTGGTTTACGCCACCAGAGGATTAAACCCGCTTTCGCCCACTGCAATTAAACTCTACAATAGCGCCGTCTCAACGGGGTGCGGAAAAACTGTTGTGGTCGTGTCCAGAATTTATACTGGTTCGTTCCATTAACAATGAAACAAAAACGTCGCGAGGTAGGTTCAGCCGGAAGCGGACAGCACGCAGAAACCGGAGCGTACACGTAGTACGTGAGGATTTCGAGTACTGCCCAACACCGGATCAACCTAACCGCAGCAAGTTTTTTCGCTGAGAGCAAACCCGTCGAACCTGATCCGGTTAACACCGGCGGAGGGATTTGAGAAAAATAACGCTGTATCTTCTTGATATTCATGTTATTTACCGCCTCAGATACCTTTGCCACCTTTATCTTTAAGGAGTGCAAAGTGTTTAAACGCATGATTTCCTGCTTGTTTTTTCTGTCTGCCGCTGCCGTCGCTGCTGATAAACCCACCTTGACTGTTTATACCTATGATTCTTTCGCGGCTGATTGGGGCCCGGGGCCGTCGATTAAAAAAGCCTTTGAAGCCGAGTGTGATTGTCAGCTTAAATTTGTGGCGCTGGAAGATGGTGTTTCCCTGCTGAACCGCCTGCGGATGGAGGGTGAAAATAGCCAGGCCGATGTGGTGTTGGGCTTAGATAACAATCTGCTGCAAGCGGCAGAGCAAACCGGATTATTCGTACCAAGTCAGGTAGATACCAGCCATCTGACTTTGCCAGAAAAATGGCAGAATAAAATTTTCGTCCCCTACGATTATGGCTATTTTGCGTTTGTGTATGACAAAAATAAATTGAAAAACCCGCCGAAAAGCCTGCAAGAATTAGTCGACAGCAAAGAACCGTGGAAAGTGATTTATCAAGACCCGCGCACCAGTACCCCGGGCCTCGGTTTAATGTTGTGGATGCAAAAAGTCTATGGCGACCAAGCCCCGCAAGCCTGGCAGAAATTAGCGAAAAAAACCGTCACCGTGACCAAAGGCTGGAGTGAAGCTTACGGCTTGTTCCTGAAAGGTGAAGGGGATTTCGTGCTGAGCTACACCACTTCTCCGGCTTATCATCTGATTGCAGAGAAGAAAGACAACTATGCGGCGGCTGATTTCAGTGAAGGCCACTATCTGCAAGTGGAAGTGGCCGGTGTGGTCGCGTCCAGCAAACAACCGGAACTGGCCCAGCGCTTTATGCAATTTATGGTCACTCCTGCATTCCAGAATCATATCCCGACCGGCAACTGGATGTATCCGGTAATCAAAATGGACTTACCGGCTGGATTTGAAACACTCACCGTGCCGCAAAAAGCTTTGCAGTTTGATGCAAAAGACGTGGCTGATAATCGCGGTAAATGGATTCAAGCATGGCAATCCGCCGTCAGCCACTAATCCCCGCGTGGCTATGGCCGGGGCTACTGGCCGCCTTGCTGATAACCGGTGTCGCCTTACTGGCGTTCACCGCTATCTGGCGTCACGCGCCAGCGGCAGACTGGCAAAGCATCTGGCATGACAGTTATCTGTGGCATGTGATTCGCTTCACTTTCTGGCAGGCGTTTCTCTCTGCGCTGCTGTCCGTTATTCCGGCGATTTTTTTGGCGCGCGCCTTATATCGCCGCCGCTTCCCCGGCCGCCAATTGATGCTGCGCTTATGTGCCATGACATTGGTGCTGCCGGTGCTGGTCGCCATTTTCGGCATCCTGACGGTTTATGGCCGCCAAGGTTGGCTGGCGGCACTATTGGGCTGGCTAGGAGTGGATTACCGCTTCTCGCCCTATGGTTTACAAGGGATTTTGCTGGCGCATATTTTCTTTAATATGCCGCTGGCAACCCGCTTGTTATTGCAGTCATTGGAAAGCATTGCCGTTGAGCAGCGCCAGTTAGCCGCCCAATTGGGCATGAACGGCTGGCAGCATTTTCGCTGGATCGAGTGGCCCTATCTGCGCCGCCAAATTCTGCCGACTGCCGCGCTGATTTTCATGCTGTGTTTTGCCAGCTTTGCCACCGTGCTCTCTCTGGGCGGCGGGCCGCAAGCTACCACCATCGAACTGGCTATTTATCAGGCACTTAGTTATGACTATGATTTAGGGCGCGCCGCATTATTGGCACTGATTCAACTGGGTTGCTGTCTGGGATTGGTGGTGCTGAGCCAACGGCTAAGTTCAGTGTTGGCGGTGGGGAATACCCATGCTCAGGAGTGGCGCAGTCAGCAGGATAGTACCTGGTCGCGCATTAGCGATACCTTGTTAATCGGGGCGGCGTTATTATTGATGGTGCCACCATTGCTGGCTGTTGTAATTGATGGCAGCAATAAAACGATATTGACCGTGCTACAACAACCGGCGCTGTGGCAAGCTTTCTTTACCTCACTAACTATCGCTATTGGGGCCGGATTATTGTGTGTCACTCTGACTATGATGCTGTTATGGAGCAGCCGTGAGCTGAAACTGCGCCACCACACGGCTTACGGGCAAGTATTGGACATCAGCGGCATGGTGATTCTGGCGATGCCGGGGATCGTGCTGGCAACCGGCTTTTTCTTATTGCTCAATGACACTCTGGGCTTGCCGCAATCGCCTTATGCACTGGTGATTCTGACCAATGCGCTGATGGCGGTGCCCTATGCATTAAAAGTGTTGGATAACCCGATGCGAGACTTGGCTGAGCGCTATACGCCGCTGTGTTTATCACTGGATATTCGCGGCTGGCACCGTGTGCGCCACATTGAGTTACGGGCGCTGAAACGCCCGCTGGCTCAAGCGTTGGCCTTCGCCAGTGTGCTTTCTATCGGGGATTTTGGCGTGGTCGCGCTGTTTGGTAACGAACATTTCCGCACCCTGCCATTTTATCTCTATCAACAGATAGGGTCTTATCGCAGCAATGATGGCGCGGTGACCGCCCTGCTGCTGCTGTTACTGTGTTTCCTGCTGTTTACTCTGATTGAAAAACTGCCGAGCCGCCATGCTAAAGCTTGAGAAAATCACCTATTTATACGACCACTTACCGATGCGTTTTGATTTGCGCATGCAAGCCGGTGAGCGGGTGGCTATTCTTGGCCCCAGTGGGGCGGGTAAAAGCACGCTATTGAGCTTAATTGCGGGCTTTTTAGCTCCGGCCAGTGGTCAAATGCTGCTGAATAATCAAGATCATACCCTAACACCGCCCGCCCAAAGGCCGGTATCCATGTTATTTCAGGAAAATAATCTGTTCGCGCATTTGAATGTCGAACAAAACATTGGGCTGGGTTTGCATCCGGGGCTAAAACTCAATCATGAGCAAAAATTACTGCTCGGCCAGATTGCGCAACAAGTTGGGTTGGAAGAGTGTCTTGACCGGCTACCGGCACAGCTTTCCGGCGGCCAACGCCAACGGGCAGCACTGGCGCGCTGTCTGGTGCGCAGCCAACCCATCCTGCTGCTGGACGAACCCTTTTCCGCATTAGACCCGGCACTGCGCAATGAAATGCTGCAATTGGTCGAAAACGTCTGCGAAAATCGCCAATTGACCTTGTTGATGGTGTCGCACAATCTGGATGACGCCGCCCGCATTGCTGAGCGCACTTTATTGGTGGTGGATGGCCGTATTTACTATGACGGCCCCACTCAGGCACTGGTCAACGGCACTGCGCCGGAAGCCAGGGTGCTAGGGATTACTCCCCAGCGGTAGTTGATGGAACCGCTAACCCCCTGCGGCGTCAAGGCCGAAGGGGATTACCCAGCAAGAACCTTCCATAATAGATGACGATAAAGCGGCATGATGGGTTGCATATGGAGCCAGACAAAACTGGCTATCGCCAGCATAATGGACAGCACCGTCACCCAGCGCAAGCGGGCCAAAGGCAGCCATTTGCTCAGGCGGTCTGGGCTGCGTTTACCAAAGCGCCACCAGCGCCATGCCAACCACAATGCCAGCCAAATCAGTACCACCACGGCAAATAATAGCCACTTAAACATATAACTGTTGGCATTCGGCGGGATATCTATGGCGACGCCAGCCAGTATGCCAGGGAAGAAATAAAGCGGCGGCCAGGTGAGGCAACCAATCACATTCGGCAACGCGAATTTTACTGGCGGCAGGTTTAACATCCCCGCCACCATCGGGACGATAGGCCGCGTTGGGCCGATAAAGCGCCCCAACAGCACCGTTGCCATGCTGTGGTTATGCAAAGCATGCTCAGTTTTCGCCAACAGCGATTTATGCTTTTTCAGGAAAGACCAGCGATGCAGCGGCTCTTTGAAGCGGCGGCCAATAAAATACGAAGCCCAATCCCCCACCAGACAGCCCACAGTCGCTGCGGCCCAAGCAGAATAAAAGCCCACTTCCCCGCTGCCAATCAACGCGCCCACCGTGGTCATCATCACCGTGCCAGGCAGCAACATCCCCACCAAAGCTAAAGATTCGAGAAAAGTGACTAACATGACGACAAATAGCGTGAAAGCCAGCGATTGCGTCAATAAATGTAATAAATAGGCTTCCATAGATTTGTCCGTTGGGTTCAGGCGCGGGAGATTGTCCAGTGCCCCATGAAATGAGTCAATCAGGGAATTGTGTGAATTAATGGTAAGTCATCATTAAAATAGACAAACACTGTATAAATACCCATACTAAGATAGCATAATCCCTCAGGCGTTATTGTTGCAGTCAGTTTGGATGCGGACAGCGCGCAGAAACCGGAGCGTACACGTAGTACGTGAGGATTTCGAGCACTGCCCAAGTTCAAAATGACAAATAAAATAGCCTGTACATTATTAAAGGTTAGCACCGTGGGGAAAACCCGTCAGGGCTTCCTGCTCACCCGCCACTGGCGCGACACGCAGGCTGGCACCGAAGTTGAATTCTGGTTAGCCACCGATGATGGCCCGCAGCAAGTCAGGCTGCCGCCTCAACCCTCGGTGGCATTTATCCCGGCCGAACAACGGCAACGGGCTGAAACCGTGCTGCGCAATGAACGCCGCTGGCAACTGCGCCCACTTGAACTGACCGATTTCCATCAGCGCCCGGTTTTGGGGCTGTATTGCAGCCAACATCGCCAATTAATCCGCCTGGAGAAACTGCTCAGAGAAAGTGGCGTGAATGTCTACGAAGGTGATATTCGCCCACCAGAGCGCTTTTTAATGGAGCGTTTTATTACCGCACCGGTCTGGTTTAGCGGCGAAGATAATGGCAACGGGCCGCTGCTCAATACCCAAATGAAACCGGCCGATGACTACCGCCCGATCCTAAAACTGCTGTCACTGGATATCGAAACCAGTGAACACGGCGAGCTTTATTGCATTGGTTTGGAGGGCTGCGGCCAGCGGCAGGTTTACATGCTGGGGCCACCCAATGGCAATCAGGCCGATGAAGCCGCACTGGATTTCAAGCTGGAATATGTCGCCAGCCGCCCGCTGTTACTGGAAAAACTGAATCAATGGCTGGAACAGCATGATCCCGATGCCATCATCGGCTGGAATCTGGTGCAATTTGATTTGCGTGTGTTACAAAAGCACGCCGACCGCTATCAAATCCCATTGCGCTTTGGCCGGGGCGGCAACCTGCTAGAGTGGCGGGAACACGGTTTTAAACAGGGGCATTTTTTTGCTTCTGCTGCCGGGCGGTTGATTATCGATGGGATTGAAGCATTGAAATCTGCCACCTGGAATTTCCCGTCATTTAGTCTGGAATCTGTCTCCCAGACCTTGCTGGGCGAGGGAAAAGCCAGTGATAGCCCCTATCAGCGAATGGATGAAATCAACCACCGTTTTGCTCATGATAAACCGGCGCTGGCCCACTACAACCTGAAAGACTGCGAGTTAGTGACGCGGATTTTTGCCAAAACCGAGCTGCTGAGTTTCTTACTTGAGCGCTCGACCGTCACCGGTCTGGCGGCGGACCGCAGTGGCGGGTCAGTGGCGGCATTTACCCACCTTTATATGCCACGGATGCACCGTGTTGGCTATGTTGCGCCCAACTTAGGTGAGTTGCCGGAGGAACATAGCCCCGGCGGTTTTGTGATGGACTCTCAGCCGGGCTTGTATGACTCGGTGCTGGTGCTCGACTACAAAAGTCTGTATCCCTCGATTATCCGCACTTTTTTGATTGATCCAGTTGGCTTGGTTGAGGGAATGTCTCAACCCGATGAACAACATTCGGTGCCGGGTTTTCGTGGTGCCTGGTTCTCACGCGAAAAACACTGTCTACCGGCGATTGTTAACCAGATCTGGCAGGGGCGCGAAGCCGCAAAACGCCAACAAAACAAGCCATTATCCCAAGCACTGAAGATAATCATGAATGCCTTTTATGGTGTATTGGGTTCCAGCGGATGCCGATTTTTTGATCCCCGGCTGGCATCCTCAATTACCCTGCGCGGCCACGACATCATGCGCCAAACCCGTGAATTGATTGAAGCACGGGGCTATCAGGTTATTTATGGCGATACCGATTCAACCTTTGTTTGGCTGAAAAGCGCCCACAGTGAAGAACAAGCTTCGCGCATTGGCCAAGAGCTGGTGCGGTATGTCAATCAATGGTGGCAAACCCATATCCGTGAAACCTATGATTTGCCCTGCGCGCTGGAATTAGAATTTGAAACTCATTATCGGCGCTTCTTGATGCCCACCATCCGGGGCGCGGAGCAAGGCAGTAAAAAGCGCTATGCCGGGCTAATTTCCACCCCGACGGGCGATCAAATGATCTATAAGGGGCTGGAAACGGTACGCACTGACTGGACACCATTGGCCCAGCAATTCCAGCGCGAGCTGTACCTGCGGATTTTTCAGCAACAACCCTATCAAGACTATGTGCGCGATTATGTCGCCCGAACCCTCAATGGCGAGCTGGATGAACAACTGATTTACCGCAAGCGCCTGCGCCGCCGGCTCGACGACTACCAGCGCAATGTCCCGCCACATGCCAGAGCGGCGCGCCTGGCGGATGAATTCAACCGTAAGCTTGGGCGGCCATTGCAATATCAGAATGGCGGTTGGATAAGTTATGTCATGACCACCGCTGGCCCCGAACCCCTCGAAACCCGACAGTCCCCGATTGATTACGATCACTACCTGACTCGGCAGCTCCAGCCCGTGGCCGATGCTATACTGCCCTTTATGCATGATGACTTCACGACACTAATAACCGGTCAGATGGGGCTATTTTAATCGTAATAACGTTTTTTTACGGGTGACGAAAGGCTCTGCTTCCATTACCATAGCGCCCTTGCCAAAATTCGCATCAATCACATTTACATAACCGACTGGTTATAATTAACCGTGTAATCGAATCCTGTCATTTTCAGACAGACTCGTCAGCCACGTAAGCTGCGTGGGCGGTAAACTATTGCCAGCAATTTTATTTTTGTTCTCTATACGCACTTAAATTTACAAAAACCTTATTACTAATAACTGTCCAACAAAAAAATCGAGCCGATAATTTATGCCTTTTACACTTGGTCAACGCTGGATCAGCGACACAGAAAGCGAACTTGGATTGGGTACCGTCGTTGCCATTGACGTACGCATGATCACCTTACTGTTTCCCGCCACCGGTGAAAACCGCCTTTACGCCAGAAATGACTCGCCAATTACCCGCGTCATGTTCAATCCGGGTGATACCATCACTCACCACGAAGGCTGGCAGCTGAAAGTGGAAGAGGTGTCTGAGGAGAATGGGCTGATTACCTATATCGGCACTCGCCTGGATACCGAAGAAACCGGCGTTTCTATGCGTGAAGTGTTGCTCGATAGCAAACTGACTTTTAGCAAACCGCAGGACAGATTATTTGCAGGCCAAATTGATCGTATGGATCGATTCGCACTGCGTTTCCGCGCCCGTAAATATCAAAGTGAGCAATTCCGCTTGCCATGGAGTGGTTTGCGCGGTATTCGTGCCAGCCTGATCCCACACCAATTACATATTGCTTATGAAGTGGGTCAGCGCCATGCACCGCGTGTCTTGCTGGCCGATGAAGTCGGCTTGGGTAAAACCATCGAAGCCGGGATGATTATCCACCAACAATTGCTGTCAGGCCGTGCTGAACGCATCCTGATTGTGGTGCCGGAAAGCTTGCAACATCAGTGGTTGGTCGAAATGCTGCGCCGCTTCAATCTGCGCTTCTCGCTGTTTGATGACAGCCGCTACTCCGAATCCCTGCTCGACAGCAGCAATCCATTTGAAACCGAACAAATGGTCATTTGCTCACTGGATTTTGTGCGCCGTAATAAACAGCGCCTGGAACAGTTGGCAGATGCCTCCTGGGATTTGCTGGTGGTGGATGAAGCGCACCATCTGGCCTGGAGTGAAGAGGCCCCAAGCCGCGAATATCAAGTGATTGAACAGCTCGCCGAGCATATCCCCGGCGTGTTGCTGTTGACCGCCACCCCTGAACAACTGGGCCAGCAGAGCCACTTTGCTCGCTTGCGCCTGCTTGATCCCGATCGCTTCCACGATTACGAAGAATTCGTTAATGAGCAACAAAAATACCGCCCAATCGCCGATGCAGTCACCTTGCTGCTGGGTGGTGAGCGCTTAACTGATGACAAGCTGAATCTGCTCGGCGAGCTGATTAATGAGCAAGATATTGAGCCGCTGCTGAAAGCCGCAAACAGTCAAACTGAAGACAGCGAAGCCGCACGCCAAGAACTGGTGACTATGCTAATGGACAGACATGGCACCAGCCGTATCTTGTTCCGCAACACCCGCAATGGGGTGAAAGGCTTCCCACACCGTGTTTTGCATCAGATTAAGCTGCCGCTGCCGACCCAATACCAAACAGCCATTAAAGTCTCTGGCATTATGTCGGCGAAGAAAACCCTGGAAGCACGCGCCAAAGACATGCTTTACCCAGAACAAATCTACCAAGAGTTTGAGGGCGAAAATGCCACTTGGTGGAACTTTGATCCGCGAGTTGAATGGCTGCTTAACTACCTGACAGCGAATCGCAGTGAGAAAGTGCTGGTTATCTGCGCCCAAGCCGCCACCGCCTTGCAGCTTGAGCAAGTATTGCGCGAGCGCGAAGCTATCCGCGCAGCCGTATTCCATGAAGGTTTGTCACTGATTGAACGCGACCGTGCGGCGGCCTATTTTGCTTCTGAAGAAGATGGCGCGCAGGTATTGCTGTGTTCAGAAATCGGCTCCGAAGGGCGCAACTTCCAGTTCGCTTGCCAATTGGTGATGTTCGATTTGCCTTTTAACCCGGACTTGCTCGAACAACGTATTGGCCGCCTGGACAGGATTGGTCAAAACCGTGAAATTCAAATCATGGTGCCTTATCTGGAAAATACTGCGCAAGCGGTGCTGGTGCGCTGGTATCACGAAGGTTTGGATGCTTTCGAGCACACCTGCCCGACCGGTCGCACCATTTATGACAGTGGCTATCAGGAATTGATTACCTATCTGGCGACGCCGAATGAGCAGGAAGGTTTGGATGAATTTATCCACGCCTGCCGCCAGCAGCACGAAGGCCTGAAGCTCCAATTGGAACAGGGTCGTGACCGCCTGCTAGAAATGCACTCCAACGGCGGCGAACATGGGCAAGAACTGGCGCAAATCATTGCCGACCAAGACAATGACGTCAATTTAGTCAGTTTCGCCCTGAATCTGTTTGATATTGTTGGGATTAACCAAGAAGATCGCAGCGACAATTTGATTGTGCTGACCCCCTCTGACCACATGCTGGTGCCGGACTTCCCAGGGCTGCCGCAAGATGGCTGCACAGTGACATTCGATCGCGAACAGGCGTTATCGCGTGAAGATGCTCAGTTTGTCAGCTGGGAGCACCCGATCATCCGTAACGGCTTGGATCTGATCTTATCCGGCGACACCGGCAGTTGTGCAGTTTCTTTGTTGAAAAACAAAGCATTGCCGGTCGGTACTCTGCTCGCGGAGTTGGTCTATGTGGTCGAAGCACAAGCGCCAAAACACTTGCAACTGACTCGCTTCTTACCGCCGACGCCGGTGCGGATGCTGATGGACAAAAATGGCACCAATTTGGCCGCGCAGGTTGAATTTGAAAGCTTTAATCGCCAACTAAATGCCGTCAATCGCCATACCTCCAGCAAATTGGTCAATGCGGTTCAGCAAGAAGTTCATGCAATGTTGCAGCAAGCAGAAGCCCTGATTGAAGAACAGGCGCGTTTACTGATTGAAGCGGCTAAACATGAAGCGGATGACAAACTGAGCACTGAACTTTCACGTCTGGAAGCCCTAAAAGCGGTTAACCCCAATATTCGTGATGACGAAATAGAGACTCTGGAACATAACCGTAAAATGGTGCTGGAAAACCTGAATCAGGCGGGCTGGCGTTTGGATGCTATTCGTTTAGTCGTGGTGACGCACCAGTAATGGAACCCTATAATCCCCCACGCAACCCTTGGCTGCTCGTCCTGTTTCAGGATGAGCACATCATGGTGGTCAATAAACCGAGCGGATTACTTTCTGTACCTGGTCGTGCGCCGGAGAACAAAGACAGCATCATGACGCGTATTCAGGCGGATTATCCTACGGCGGAATCTGTTCACCGGCTGGATATGGCGACCAGTGGCGTGATTGTCGTGGCGTTGACCAAAGCGGCTGAGCGCGAGCTGAAGCGGCAATTTCGCGAGCGCGAACCGAAAAAATCTTATATTGCGCGGGTATGGGGCCATTTGGCGCAAGATGAAGGGTTGATTGACTTGCCTTTAATTTGCGACTGGCCGAACCGGCCCAAACAAAAAGTGTGTTACGAAACCGGTAAATCCTCGCAAACTCAGTATCAAGTGCTGTCTCGGGATGCTGACGGCAGTACGCGAGTGAAGTTATCCCCCATTACAGGCCGCTCACACCAATTACGGGTTCATATGCTGGCGATGGGTCATCCGATCCTCGGCGATGGCTTCTATGCCCATCCCGAAGCAAAAGCCATGGCCCCCCGGTTGCAGTTACATGCTCAAGAGTTATGTATTACTCACCCGGAATTTGGCACAGCAATGCATTTTAAATGCGATCCCGAGTTTTAACTTTTCACTAGAAGATCGCACCAGAATCAAACTAGATCGGAACAGAAGATCCGATCTAGTTTTGGTTTTGCTAACACCACAATCCTTACTTAAATCCTTTCTCGCGCTTAATCAAATCATACGCGGCTTGAATTTCTTGGGCTTTTTGCTTAGCCATCTCCATCATTTCCGGCGGCAAACCTTTCGCCACCAGCTTATCTGGATGATGCTCTCCCATAAGCTTACGGTAAGCCCGTTTGATGGTCACACTATCATCCGTGCTACTCACCCCCAGCACTTTGCAGGCGTCCTCTAATGTCGGGCCTTGTGGCGCTTGCTGATAGCCTCCTTGAGAATAACCACTCTGTTGGCCCTGCCAACCGCCACCACCAAACTGACGCCCGCCCTCAATCATGCTCAGGAACTGATCAAACTGACCACGGGAGATCCCTAATTCTTCAGCAATGACATACAAAACCTGCCGTTCATTAGGATGCAAAGAGCCGTCAGCAAATGCGGCTTGTAACTGAATTTCCAGAAACATCCGAATTAAATCAAAACGACCAAAGCAAACACCACGGAGTTCCTGCAATCTTTCACGCAACGGGAACCCACTCTCTTTCCCCTCGCGGAACGCTTGCTGTGCCGCTGTTCGCGCCTCGCCATGCAATTGCATTCTATCCATCAATTGGCTGGCAAGTTGAATATCGACCTCCGTCACGCGCCCCTTAGCCTTGGTTAAATGCCCCATGACCTGAAAAGTGGTGCGGAAAAAAATTAATTGTCGTGTTTGTTGATCGGCAAAATAGCCGCGGCGCTTTGTGCTACGCGCCTTGTCGACCATATGGCCAACAAGCAACCCCAAGATTGCACCCCAGACGCCACCGGACATAAAGCCCAATATCAGACCGAGCAGTTTTCCCCAATACCGCATATACTCCTCAATTCATCATGCCGTCAGTCAAAATTTGCATTATCATACTCGGCATTCAGCTCAGCGCCTAACAACGAGACGTGTAAACGGCCGGATTTAACACTAGCGCAACTGTGATGAGTAATATAGTCTCAGACCGTTTGCCGGCATGATGCCCCCCGATGACGGAACACCAAAACCGCGTATGAAAAAAAGATTCCCAACACTGCTGGCCACATTGATATGGACGGCACTATATAGCCAGCACACTCTGGCTGACCTTTCCGAGCAATGTATGCTTGGGGTACCGACCTATGACCAACCTTTGGTCACTGGCGATCCGAATCAGCTGCCGGTCCGTATTAATGCGGATAAAACCGAAGCCAATTACCCGGATAATGCCCTGTTTATCGGCAATGTTATTGTCCAGCAAGGCAATAGAACCCTGACGGCTAATCAGGTCGAACTCAATCAAGTACAGAAACCGGGCGAAGCTATCCCGGTGCGTACCGTCACCGCGACCGGTGACGTTAATTATGACGATCCGCAAATTAAGCTGGAAGGGCCGAAAGGCTGGTCAAACCTGAATACCAAAGACACTGATATGGATAAAGGCAAATATCAGATGGTTGGTCGTCAGGGGCGTGGTGAAGCAGACCAGATGAAATTACGTGGCCAAAACCGCTATACCATTTTAGAAAATGGGACATTCACCTCTTGCTTGCCTGGCGATAATAGCTGGAGCGTAGTGGGCTCCGAAGTGATCCATGACCGCGAAGAACAAGTCGCAGAAATCTGGAATGCGCGTTTTAAAATTGGCAAAGTACCGGTGTTCTATAGTCCGTACATGCAATTACCGGTGGGCGACAAACGCCGGTCTGGTTTCCTGATCCCAAATGCTAATTACACCAATAATAACGGCTTTGAATTTATACTGCCGTATTACTGGAACATTGCGCCAAACTTTGATGCCACCATCACCCCTCATTATATGGAGCGGCGTGGTTTGCAATGGCAAAATGAGTTCCGCTATTTGCTGGCTCCCGGTTCTGGCACCATGGCGTTGGATTGGCTACCGAATGACCGCTTATATCACGGCGCTGACGGCACCGATAAAGATGCGACCCGCTGGTTGTACTACTGGAGCCATTCAGGGGTGATGGATAAAGTCTGGCGCTTCAACGTCAACTATACCCGTGTCAGTGACCCAGATTACTTTACCGATTTAACCTCACAATACGGTTCGACCACTGACGGCTATGCCACACAAATTTTCAGTGTGGGTTATGCAAACCAAAACTGGGATGCCACCTTGGCCTCCAAACAGTTCCAGGTATTTGCTACCGGTGGTAACAGTAATGCTTACCGCGCCCAGCCGCAGCTGGACATGAACTACTATAAAAATGATATTGGTCCATTTGATTTACACGTCTATAGCCAAGCGGTCAAATTCACCAGTGTCAGTCCGTATAATCCGGAAGCCAGCCGTTTCCATCTCGAACCCTCAGTTAATCTGCCCTTGTCCAATGGTTGGGGTAGCTTAAATACTGAAGCTAAATTACTGGCGACACATTATCAGCAAGATGTGCCAGACGGTTTTGCCAACTACTATAAAAGGCAAAATGGTGGTGCAACCCCGCCAAACTTGAAAGACTCGGTTGATCGCGTGATGCCACAGTTTAAAGTGGACGGTAAAGTGGTCTTTGACCGGCCAATGGACTGGGCGACAGGTTTCACCCAAACCTTGGAGCCGCGCGCACAGTATCTTTACGTTCCTTACCGAAATCAGGATGATATCTATATTTACGACACCACGTTGATGCAGTCGGATTACTCCGGCCTGTTCCGTGACCGTACTTATAGTGGTCTGGACCGCATAGCTTCAGCAAATCAGGTGTCTACCGGTTTAACTTCTCGCATTTATGATGATGAACTGGTTGAACGTTTTAACGTTTCAGTGGGTCAAATCTATTACTTTAGCCGTTCGCGTACCGGTAAAATCGAAAGCATTGATAATAGTGATGATACCGGTAGCTTGGTTTGGGCGGGTGATAGCTTCTGGCGCATTAGTGATCAACTGGGTATGAAAGGCGGCGCGCAGTATGATACCCGCTTGGGGAGTTTGACTCAGGGTAATGCGGTAATGGAGTATAGGAAAGACTCAGAGCGTATGATTCAATTGAATTATCGCTATGCCAGCCCGGAATATATTCAAGCAACAGTTCCTAACGTGAGAAGCCCAGGCTACCAACAGGGTATTTCTCAGATTGGTACTACGGCCAGTTGGCCAATTGCTGACCGCTGGGCATTGGTTGGAGCTTATTATTACGATACCAAAGCCAATCAGCCTGCAAGTCAATTGGTTGGCGTACAATACAATACTTGCTGTTGGGCAATTAACTTAGGTTATGAGCGGAAAATTACGGGCTGGAATGCGCAAAATGAAACCAGTAAGTATGACAACAGAGTTAGCTTTAACATCGAATTACGTGGTCTGAGCAGCGACCATAGCCTGGGGACTACGCAGATGCTAGGCTCAGGTATTCTGCCTTATCAAAGTGCATTCTGATACTGTGTAACACACTGAATACAGTGAATTTTAACCCGCAAAAGCGGATTACATAAATGGAAAAGGTATGAAGAACTGGAGAACGCTTATTCTCGGATTGGTTGTCTGTGCCAATACCGCGTTCGCAGCACCACAAGAAGTTGATAAAGTTGCCGCAGTGGTTGATAACGGCGTCGTCCTGCAAAGCGATGTCGACGGTCTGTTACAATCAGTGAAACTGAATGCACAGCAAGCCGGACAAGAAGTGCCGGATGATGCGACTTTGCGTCATCAAATTCTTGAGCGTCTGATTATGGATAATATCCAATTACAGATGGCTAAGAAGATGGGCATTACCATCAGCGACGAAGCGCTGGATAAAGCTATTGCTGATATTGCCGCGCAAAACCGAATGACTCCTGACCAGATGCGTAGCCGTTTAGCGGCCGACGGTCTGAATTACGACACTTACCGTGAACAGATCCGCAAAGAAATGCTGACGTCAGAAGTGCGCAACAATGAAGTGCGCCGTCGCATTACTATTCTGCCGCAAGAAGTTGAATCGCTGGCCAAGCAAGTGGGTAACCAAACTAGCGGTGATGCGGAATTGAACCTCAGCCACATACTGATTCCATTACCTGAAAATCCGTCGCAACAACAGGTTGATCAGGCTGAAAATGTGGCTAACAAGTTAGTATCTGACATTAAAGGCGGAGCTGATTTTGGTAAATTGGCTATTGCCAACTCAGCTGACTCTCAGGCGTTGAAAGGCGGCCAGATGGGTTGGGGTAAATTGCAGGAATTACCTTCTTTGTTTGCGGAAAGACTGCAATCGGCTAACAAAGGTGATGTTGTTGGTCCAATCCGTTCCGGTGTCGGCTTCCATATTCTGAAAGTGAATGATATCCGTGGGGCTGATAACACGGTTTCCGTTACCGAAGTTCACGCCCGCCACATCTTGTTGAAACCGTCACCTCTTATGACTGACGATCAAGCTCGTGCCAAATTAGCGGCTGCGGCTGCGGATATTAAGAGCGGAAAAGCCAACTTCGCCACTATCGCCAAAGAAATTTCTCAGGATCCGGGTTCTGCTATGCAAGGCGGTGACTTGGGTTGGGCTTCGCCAGATATTTATGATCCCGCATTCCGTGATGCGCTGATGAAACTGAAAAAAGGCGAAATCAGTACACCGGTTCATTCTTCTTTCGGCTGGCATTTAATTGAGGTTGTTGATACCCGTCAGGTAGACAAAACTGATGCAGCACAGAAAGATCGGGCGTACCGTATGCTCTTTAGCCGTAAGTTTGCAGAAGAAGCTCAAACCTGGATGCAAGAGCAACGCGCCGCAGCTTATGTGAAAATTCTTGATGGTAGTGATGCGAAAACACAATAATCGGATTGTTATCACCCCCGGCGAGCCTGCCGGGGTTGGGCCGGATTTAGTCGTCGCCTTAGCGCAGCAGGATTGGCCTGTTGAGCTGGTGGTGTGCGCTGATCCGGCCTTGCTACTTGCTCGTGCCAGTCAACTTAACCTGCCATTGCAGCTACGTGAATATCAGCAAGGTAAGCCCGCATTGGCGCAACAAGCGGGCACTCTGACTATCTTGCCGGTGAAAACTGTCGTTGAGGTGATTCCCGGTCAGCTTGATGTCAGAAATAGCCACTATGTGGTGGAGACACTGGCTAAAGCCTGTGATGGTGCAATCAGTGGCGAATTTGCTGCATTGGTCACCGGCCCGGTACAGAAAAGTATTATCAATGATGCGGGTATCCCCTTTATCGGGCACACTGAGTTCTTTGCTGACCGTAGTCTCTGCCCACGGGTGGTGATGATGTTGGCAACAGAAGAGTTGCGGGTCGCGCTGGCAACCACTCACTTGCCTTTACTGGCAGTGCCGGGGGCTATCACTCAGGCGAGTCTGCATGAAGTTATCACCATTCTTGATAATGACTTGAAAACCAAATTTGGTATTAGCCAACCACAGATTTATGTGTGTGGGCTTAATCCGCATGCGGGTGAAGGTGGCCATATGGGCCATGAAGAGATCGATACCATTATTCCCGCGTTAGATGCATTGCGTCAGCAAGGAATAAACCTTATCGGTCCGCTCCCCGCAGACACACTATTTCAGCCTAAATATCTGCAACATGCGGATGCCGTTCTTGCCATGTACCATGATCAAGGGCTGCCAGTACTGAAATATCAAGGGTTTGGCCGAGCTGTCAATATCACACTTGGACTACCTTATATCCGCACATCTGTGGATCACGGTACCGCTTTAGAACTCGCCGCAACCGGTTCTGCCGATGTCGGCAGTTTCATTACGGCATTAAACTTAGCCATTAAAATGATAAATAATAGCAATGAATAATAGAGTCCACCAAGGGCACTTTGCCCGCAAACGCTTTGGACAAAACTTTTTAAACGATCAGTTTGTCATCGACAGCATTGTCTCCGCTATCCATCCGGTTCCCGGTGAAGCGGTAGTTGAGATTGGCCCCGGTTTAGGCGCATTGACTGAACCAGTTGCCGCTCGTATGGATCATATGACAGTCATCGAGCTAGACCGCGATTTGGCTGCTCGTCTGGCCAGCCATCCTCAACTGAAAGACAAGCTCACTATTCATCAAGAAGATGCGATGAAAATCAATTTTTCTGAGCTAGCAGAGCAAGCAGGGCAATCATTACGGGTCTTTGGTAACCTGCCCTACAATATCTCTACCCCGCTGATGTTTCATCTTTTCAGCTATACTAATGCAATCCGCGACATGCATTTCATGTTGCAAAAAGAAGTGGTTAACCGCCTGGTTGCAGGGCCTAACAGTAAAGCTTATGGCCGTCTGACAGTAATGGCGCAATACTATTGCAACGTCATCCCTGTGCTGGAAGTGCCGCCAACTGCATTTACCCCGGCCCCGAAAGTGGATTCGGCCGTGGTGCGTCTTATTCCTCATGTGAATATGTCAAATCCAGTGGGTGATGTGCGAATGCTGACCCGCATTACCACGCAAGCATTCAACCAGCGCAGAAAAACCGTGCGTAATAGCTTGGGTGACCTATTCACTTCAGAGCAATTAATCGAATTAGGTATTGACCCGATAATGCGGGCAGAGAATATCTCGGTAGCACAATACTGTAAGCTGGCGAACTGGCTTTCAGCTCAATCGGCACCACAAGAATAAGCAGGAGCACATTATGATTGAACAGCCCCGCGTTTGTGTACAGGTACAAAGTATCTATGTGGAAACTCAGTCGATACCTGATGAAGAGCGTTTTGTCTTCGCCTATACCGTGACAATTCGTAATTTAGGCCGTTCAAATGTGCAACTTATTGGCCGCTATTGGTTAATTACCAATAGCAATGGCCGACAGACAGAAGTTCAGGGCGAAGGAGTCATTGGCGAACAGCCGTTGATCCTGCCAGGTAACGAGTTCCAATACACCAGCGGAGCTGTTCTAGAAACGCCGCTGGGTACCATGGAAGGGCATTATGAGATGGTTGACCACCTCGGTCAGGCTTTCCGTACTGTGATTCCGGTGTTCCGTTTAGCGATCCCCGCACTTATCCATTAACCCTGACCTCAACTATGTCTACTTATCTTATTGGCGATGTTCATGGCTGCCTTGATGAGTTACTCGCGCTATTAGCGCAAGTGAACTTTGACTCGCAGCAAGATACCTTGTGGCTGACCGGTGACTTAGTTGCCCGAGGCCCGGCCTCACTGGATGTATTACGTTACGTCCGCTCACTAGGGCCAGCCGTACGGATGGTTCTGGGGAATCATGACCTGCATTTGCTGGCGGTTTATGCTGGCATCAGCCGCAATAAACCCAAAGACCGCATCACTCCGCTGCTTGAAGCCCCGGATGCTGACGAACTCATTAATTGGTTACGCCGCCAACCGGTTTTGCAGGTTGATGACGAATTAAAATTGATTATGGCCCATGCCGGTATTACCCCTCAGTGGGATATAGAAACAGCCCAGATGTGTGCCCGTGAAGTCGAGGCCGTCTTAAGTAGTGATAGTTACCCGCTATTCCTTGATGCAATGTACGGTGATATGCCCAACAACTGGTCACCAGAATTGACGGGGTTAGCGCGTTTGCGTTTTAGCACTAATGCATTGACCCGCATGCGTTTTTGCTTCCCAAATGGGCAACTGGATATGATCTGTAAAGACACGCCAGAAAATGCCCCTGCCCCACTTAAACCTTGGTTTGAGCTACCGCGACTGGTCAGCCCTGAGTATTCAATTATCTTTGGTCACTGGGCATCGCTGGAAGGAAAAGGTGTCCCTGAAGGAATTTATGGGCTGGATACCGGTTGTTGTTGGGGAGGCAATTTAACCTTGCTCCGTTGGGAAGATAAATGTTATTTCACACAACCTGCTTTCAAAGTTGAAGCTGGAATGAGTCATGCTGATGAATTATCGCCAACAGCAGAGAATCCTCCCAACTATTTATAAATTACAACAAAGATAAAGGTGCATACTAAAATGTACCTTTATCTTTTATTAGGGTGTCGTCAATATTATTTTCTAACATTTCAATTTCCGCCGAAACCAACCCAATTACGCCACTGAGTAGTCCGACCAATCCCATATCACTCATACTAAAATCACAAATTTCACGCCGCTCAGCATGACATAATCTATCAACGTTCAATTTACTGTTAGTCATATTATGATTTCTCTTTTCATCACACCAAGACATTGCCATTAAACAGTTAAAAAATGAAGACATCCTAATAATAAGAATAGATCATGAAGGAAATATGACATTAAAATGTAGAATAAAATATCATTGTGACGATACGTTATCAGAACTACAATACGTTATCAGAATGTTGCTTTATAAGCCGATACAACATCATGGGTAAGCCGCTTTAAAATACATTGGTTAGTGTGAGTCGCAGTACACATATAAGCTTCGCTACCATATAATAACTCAGGGCTTTTTAACCAATTTATTTCCCCCTCAATCGAAAGATACATTCCGCCATCACCCAAGCTATCCTCATCTCGAAAATACATATCAACTGAACCAAACTCCAGAGAATATTTACAACTGGTTAATGTGCCAATTTTCTGATCGAGGTTTTTATATGGGATATAAATAACATGCATAAAAGAATTAATATACCCATTATTTTCAGTACCAAGAGAAACTCCCAGCCATTTACCATCATTACTGGTGTAAACACCTTGCTGATGGTTAATTTCAGATTTACTGGGACATGAAAATTTTTCATCCGCTAATATATATTGACTAAATAAAAACAAAGATAGCGCTACTAGTTTATTTGTCATCTTACTCTCTCATGTTTTAGGTATGCAATATTAGGTTGGTTTCATTATCTCTATTCATATAGCTATCGCTACGATTAAAAGATTAACATTCATGAGAGAATTGAAAACATCAAATAGTAATAAAATATCATTATTAATTAATAAGTAGTATTCCAAAAAAAAGAAAGGCTCATCAATTAATAATGAGCCTTTCTGTCTGATCATATTGTTATCGCAATTAGCGGCGCTCAAGGATCTCGAAGCAATAGCTGTGTGAATTAGCCTCGTCTGCATCATGGAACTCACTAAAGGTGCTTTCCCATTCATCAGGCTCATAGTCTGGGAAATGAGTATCACCACCAACTTCAGCATCAATGTGAGTGAGATACATGCGGTTAGCGCGGTCTAAAAATTGCTTATAGACACGCCCCCCCCCCATCACCATCACTTCTTCTACATTCCCCGCCAAGGCCAGCGCATCATCAATAGAGGTAGCCCATGTCACGCGGTCATCAGTGCCCGGTTGGCTACTGATAACAATATTCAACCGCCCAGGTAGAGGGCGGCCGATAGATTCGAATGTCTTGCGACCCATAATTACCGGTTTATTTAGCGTGTTACGTTTGAACCACGCTAAGTCAGCCGGTAAGTGCCATGGCATGGCGTTTTCCATACCAATAACGCGATCTGCTGCCAATGCAGCGATCAGGCTGATAATCATTATTAAACCCTGTAGGCTGCGAGAGCCAGTCCCGAAAAATTGCTCACACTATACGGAAAGCCTAATCCAGCGTCGATAGCGATAAGCAGACTAATCACACATATAAGACTGCTCCTAGCCCGATGCAAAAGACAGGGAAGAAAAAAACCCTTATACACCAGGACGTTTGCGATATAACCATAATCCAGGCAAGGATAAACCAATCGACAACGCACCGACAATAAATGATGCCTTCAAGAAATTAGTCACCATCGTGGACATTAATGCCTCGGTGTAACCCAGATGAGAAATCTCTACGACTGATATCATCGCGGTGTAAGCAGAAATCCCAGGGAACATCGGAATGACGGCAGCAACAGTGAAGACTTTCGGGTGCGCCAACAACCAGCGCGACCAATTAATTCCGATGACGCCAATCATAACTGAAGCCAATAATGAAGCTAGCTCGATATTCATACCAAAATGAATCATCAGCATGCGCGAGCCGTGCCCAACAGCCCCCAGCAATGCGCAGTAGCGTAATGCCCGCACCGGCACATTAAATACCATAGCAAAACCCAGCGCCGGAATAGCCGCCAACACCATATCTTGCAATAATGCCCAGAGTAAATTCATCACCATCCGCGTAATCCCCACGCCGCCATCGCGAATATCACCCCAATACAGGTTGATAACGTCAATAAACTGGCCATTGCCCAACGAGCAAGACCCGTATTCACGTGCCCTTTAAACATATCGGCGACTGCATTGATCAGTGGGAATCCGGGAACTAACAACAGCACACTCGCCGCCATTGCTACACTGGAAGCCTCGTGGAAAAACGGTAAACGCATTAATAGCCCAGAAACGGATGTTGCGACAAACGCGGTAATACAGAAGTTAATCAGCGGGTTCATATGGCGTGCCGTTAAGCTTTGGCGCACAAACATCGCCAGCCCACTGGCTAAGAAAGTGATGGAAAATGCATCCCAACCGCCGCCATTTAACTTGCTAAAACAGCCGCATGATAAGGCGACCATCACCACCACTAGCCAGCGCGGATACCGCAGCGGCTTAATATGCTCAAGGCGTTTTTCCACATCTTTTATATCTAACAAATGATGTTCCGCCATAATCACAATATGCTGCACCTCCGTCACGACATGCATATTGATGCCACGGTCAATATTTTTGCGGGTAGATGTCAGGCAATTGCCCTGGCTGATGGTGGTTAACACCACGGCATTAGCTGAAATGGAACTTTCGACACTGTCCATCCCCAAAGCGATACCAAGGCGCGCGGATAGCTGCTCAACCAGCATACTTTCTGCACCGTGTTGTAGCAGCAGCAATGCACACTTGATACACAAGCGTGTGATTTCCCGCTGTTTCTGATTTGGTACGTCACTGCTTATCACATTGTCCAGACTCATATTCGCGCATCACTATCCATCAAAAGAGTAAAAGATAAATGCAGGGAAACCCCGGTAGCGCTATTATCGTCAGAACGCGCCACTCTCACTGGGTATCCCTTATGCTTGAAACCTCTTTATTCGTCGCAACTATTGCTACATTGGGGATGCTCTCCCCCGGCCCTGATTTTTTTCTGGTGATTAAAAACGCCGCCCGCTATCGTCGCCCCGCAGCAATGATGACAGCACTCGGCGTCATTTTGGGCGTCGCTACACATATGTCTTATTGCGTAGCTGGCCTGGCCGTGGTTATCACCACCACACCGTGGCTGTTCAATTTCCTGAAATATGCCGGGGCCTGCTATTTAATCTGGATTGGTATCCAGGCACTGCTGTCGCGCGGAGAAAGTAAACTCAGCATCGGTAGCACCACACTCTCCCCCATTACACTGAAAGCCGCATTCTTGCAGGGATACCTTTGCAATTTATTGAATCCCAAAGCAACTCTCTTTTTCCTCGCCGTTTTCACCCAAATATTGCAGATTAACTCCGGCGTGGGTGAAAAACTGTGGTACGCCTCAATCATCTGGGTACTGGCCGTCATTTGGTGGCCTTTGCTGGTTATTCTGATTCAAAGTGCACCAGTACGCCGTGGTTTGGCGAAAGCGCAAAAAGTTGTCGATAAGCTACTCGGTGGGCTATTAATAGGTTTGGGTATCAAAGTCGCTTTAAGCTAGTTAAACCGGCTGTGAGCCGCCGGACTATAAGCTACTCCCCACAACCCGCACGAACATTGATCTTCACCAATGTTGTTTATGAACAATACTATCGTTTATGAATAATACTTCTGCGTATAAGAAACACTGTTTCGGTGAGTAAAAAGCGCGATTTTATAAATAATAAGCATAAAAAAGGGCGATGTTTCCATCGCCCGCTTTCTTACAATCTAAATTAACCTTTCATATTCTTAATCTTGGCGTGCATCTCTTGTACTGAAATCACTTGCTCGGTTGGGTCAGAATTCAGCGCCATTGCCGTCGCGAAGCCGCCATTCAAGGTCGTGTCGTAATGCACTTTGTATTGCAATGCACTACGGCGGATCAGCTTAGAGTCTTCAATCGCCTGACGCCCGGCTGTGGTATTCACGATATAAGTGTATTCGCCATTCTTGATGCGATCCTGAATGTGCGGACGGCCTTCATGCACCTTGTTGACCAAGCGCGGATTTATCCCCGCCTCGCCCAGCACCACCGCTGTACCGTGAGTTGCATCCAATTCAAAGCCCTGTTTCAGCAGCTTCGCGGCTAAATCAACCACCCGATGCTTATCCCCCTCGCGTACAGATAACAGTGCGCGGCCACTCTTTTTCATACCAGACTGGCTGCCCAGCATCGCTTTAGAGAAAGCTTCAGCGAAGGTACGGCCAACCCCCATAACTTCACCGGTAGAGCGCATTTCTGGCCCTAAAATCGGGTCAACACCAGGGAATTTGTTGAATGGCAGCACCACTTCTTTGACCGAGTAGTAAGGCGGGATAATTTCTTCCAGAACCCCTTGCTGTGCCAATGTCTGCCCCACCATCACACGAGCGGCAATTTTTGCCAGTGGCATGCCAGTTGCTTTAGAGACGAATGGCACAGTACGCGCCGCACGAGGGTTAACTTCAATCAGATAAACTTCGTTATTCTTCACCGCAAACTGCACGTTCATCAAGCCACGAACACAAAGCTCAAAGGCCAGTTTTTCTACCTGCTGGCGCATAACATCCTGAATTTCCTTGCTCAGGGTGTAAGCTGGCAATGAACAAGCTGAGTCACCGGAGTGAACCCCTGCTTGCTCGATGTGTTCCATAATGCCGCCGATTAACACGCGCTCGCCGTCACAAATGGCATCAACATCCACTTCTACTGCATCATCAAGGAAGCGGTCGAGCAGCACCGGCGCATCATTTGACACACTGACAGCATTTTGGAAGTAGCGGCGTAGGTCGACTTCGTCATACACGATTTCCATCGCGCGGCCACCCAACACATAAGAGGGGCGAACCACCAGCGGGTAACCCAAACCCGCTGCTTTTTCAACAGCTTGCTCGATAGTCGCTACCGTGGCGTTTGCCGGCTGTTTCAAACCCAGACGATTAACCGCCTGTTGGAAACGCTCGCGGTCTTCGGCACGGTCAATAGCATCCGGGCTGGTGCCGATAATAGGTACACCGGCCGCTTCCAACTCACGCGCTAATTTCAGTGGTGTTTGACCACCATATTGCACGATAACGCCCTGCGGTTTCTCGATACGGACGATCTCCAACACATCTTCCAGTGTCACTGACTCAAAATAGAGGCGGTCAGAAGTGTCGTAATCAGTGGAAACCGTTTCTGGGTTGCAGTTCACCATGATGGTTTCATAACCATCTGCACGCAGTGCCAGTGATGCATGTACACAGCAATAGTCGAATTCAATCCCCTGGCCGATACGGTTCGGGCCGCCGCCCAGCACCATCACTTTCGGGCGATCGCTGGTTGGGTTGGATTCGCACTCTTCTTCATAGGTAGAGTACATGTAAGCGGTGTCGGTGGAGAACTCAGCCGCACAGGTATCTACGCGCTTATAAACCGGGTGCAAACCCTGTTTGTAACGTAATTTGCGCACTTCGCTTTCAGCCGCGCCGACCAATTTCGCCAGACGGGCATCGGCGAAACCTTTGCGTTTCAACTGGCGCATATACTCAGCATTCAGGCCATTGATACCGCACTCCGCCACGTTTTCTTCTAAGCGCACCAGTTCTTCAATCTGCACCAGGAACCAGCGGTCGACGTTAGTCAGGTTAAAGACGCCATCAACAGACATACCGGCGCGGAATGCATCGGCGATATACCAAATTCGGTCAGAACCCGCTTCTTTCAATTCACGGCGGATCTTAGTCAGGGCCTCTGGATCATCAAGGCTGACTTTAGGATCAAAACCGGTCACGCCAACTTCCAGACCCCGCAATGCTTTTTGCAGTGATTCCTGTAATGTGCGGCCAATCGCCATCACTTCACCCACAGATTTCATCTGTGTGGTCAGGCGGTCATTAGCGCCAGCAAATTTTTCGAAGTTAAAGCGCGGGATTTTGGTGACAACATAGTCGATGGATGGCTCGAAGGAAGCCGGAGTACGGCCACCGGTGATGTCATTCATCAACTCATCCAGCGTATAGCCCACCGCCAGTTTGGCAGCAATCTTGGCGATCGGGAAGCCAGTGGCTTTAGAGGCCAGAGCGGAGGAGCGGGACACGCGCGGGTTCATTTCGATCACGATCAAACGGCCATTCTTCGGGTTCACCGAGAATTGCACATTAGAGCCGCCGGTCTCTACGCCAATTTCACGCAATACCGCCATCGAGGCGTTACGCATGATTTGATATTCTTTGTCAGTCAGGGTCTGCGCCGGGGCAACAGTGATGGAGTCGCCGGTATGAATGCCCATGGCATCGAAGTTTTCGATGGAGCAAACGATGATGCAGTTGTCATTTTTGTCGCGGACAACTTCCATCTCATATTCTTTCCAACCAATCAGTGACTCATCAATCAGCAACTCTTTAGTTGGCGATAAATCTAGACCGCGCTCGCAAATTTCTTCAAACTCTTCGCGGTTATACGCAATGCCGCCACCGGTGCCGCCCATGGTAAAGGATGGGCGGATAATGCAAGGGAAGCCGACGTCAGCTGCAACAGCCAATGCTTCTTCCATATTGTGCGCGATACCTGAACGGGCGGTATCCAGACCAATTTTCTTCATCGCGATATCAAAGCGACGGCGGTCTTCCGCTTTATCGATAGCATCAGCGGTAGCACCAATCATGGTGACACCGAATTCAGCTAGAACACCTTCGCGTTCTAATTCTAATGCGCAGTTCAGTGCGGTTTGGCCGCCCATGGTCGGCAATACTGCGTCCGGGCGCTCTTTTTCAATGATTTTGCGCACAACTTCCCAGTGAATCGGCTCGATATAAGTGGCATCGGCCATCTCTGGGTCGGTCATGATAGTGGCGGGGTTAGAGTTCACCAGAATAACGCGGTAACCCTCTTCACGCAGTGCCTTACAAGCCTGAGCACCGGAATAGTCAAATTCACAGGCCTGACCGATAACAATGGGGCCAGCGCCCAAAATCAGGATGCTTTTTATATCTGTACGTTTTGGCATGGTTTGACGCTCCTGATTATTTATGGGTATGGCTAGCAGCCGTCGCACGGTAAGCTTCAATCAACTCAATAAAGTGATCAAACAGCGGGGCGGCATCGTGCGGCCCAGGACTGGCTTCCGGGTGACCTTGGAAACTGAATGCTGCTTTATCAGTGCGGTGAATCCCTTGCAGGGAACCATCGAACAAAGAAACGTGTGTAGTGCGCAAGTTAGATGGCAATGTGCTTTCATCGACAGCAAAACCGTGGTTCTGCGCGGTGATCATCACACAATCAGCACCCAAATCTTTCACCGGATGGTTGCCACCATGATGACCAAATTTCATTTTGATGGTTTTTGCGCCGCTAGCCAATGCCAGCAGTTGATGACCTAAACAGATGCCAAACACCGGAATGTCGGTTTCGAGGAAGCGTTTAATCGCCGCGATGGCATAATCGCATGGCTCTGGGTCACCAGGGCCGTTGGATAAGAAAATGCCATCTGGATTGAGCTTCAGAACCTCTTCAGCCGGGGTCTGGGCCGGAACCACCGTCAGGCGGCAACCGCGATCAACCAACATGCGCAGAATATTGCGTTTTACACCGTAGTCATAAGCCACAACATGGAATGGCAGGTCTTCCGCTGGCTTCGCCGCAGGTAAGTCACCTTCCAGAGTCCAGCTACCTTGCAGCCAGTGATAAGCTTCTTTGGTGGTAACTTCCTTGGCCAGATCCATCCCTTTCAAACCGGGGAATGCTTTGGCTTTTTCCAGCGCCAGCGCAGCATCAGATAAGTCACCCACAATAATACAGCCGTTTTGAGCGCCCTTCTCGCGCAGCAACCGTGTCAGCTTACGCGTATCGATATCTGCAATCGCAACAATGTTGTGACGCTTGAGATACTCAGCTAAGCCTTCTTCATTACGATAGTTGCTGGCAATCAATGGCAGGTCGCGAATAACAAGACCTTGGGCGTGTACTGCGGAGGATTCTTCATCGGAGGCATTAGTGCCGACATTGCCGATATGAGGATAAGTAAGAGTGACGATCTGGCGGGAGTAGGAAGGATCAGTAAGGATTTCTTGATAACCGGTCATCGACGTATTGAAGACCACTTCCCCCACTGCCGTACCTTCTGCCCCGATGGCCCGACCGTGAAATTGGGTTCCGTCTTCGAGAACCAATAGCGCTGACTTAATCAAAACATCCTCCAGGGAATAAACAGTCACATTATTTGCATATTAATTCATATCTAGCGATCTAAATCAATGCAAAAACCGCCCTCAGAGCCAATTTTTGGCAAATTGGGCGCATTTTAATGATGAGTGACGCTTTTGTCTAGCCAAAGTGCCTTTTTTTCTCTGTTTTTTACCGTTTTCATTGAAATGAGTGGATTGTAGTGGCAAAAACACATGCTAACTTAACATAGTAAACGGTTGCGAGGGTAAGTGACTGGAAAAAATCGTTCTGGCGTAATGAAATCAAACATTATCACTTAATAGAGAGAGGAAAAGATAAAAAAAAGTGAGAAAACACAATAAAAAACAGGATAATGATAATAAAATAAATCAAAGCCATTATTTACAACAAGTATAAAAAAGGACAATAAAATATTGCCCTGTTATCATATGATTATGATAAAAACAACCACATCACGGGTTGTGCTTCACACCTTTAAAGTTCGTTCAAATTCAGCACATCGCGCATATCAAACAAACCATTATCACGCTCAGAGACCCAAATGGCAGATTTAACCGCTCCATTGGCAAAAGTCATACGGCTAGTGGCTTTGTGAGTGATTTCTACTCGCTCGCCGATATCAGCAAACATCGCCGTATGCTCGCCCACAATGTCACCCGCGCGCACGGTGGCGAAGCCGATAGTGCCGGGTTTGCGCTCTCCAGTGTGGCCTTCGCGGGTATAAACCGCGCAATCTTTCAGTGAGCGCCCTAAAGATTCAGCTATCGCCTCCCCCATGGCCAACGCGGTACCTGACGGCGCATCAACTTTATGGCGATGATGCGCTTCAATAATTTCGATATCAGTGTAATCGCCCATGACTTTGGCCGCTTTTTCAAGCAGCTTAAGCACCACATTGACCCCAACACTGAAGTTAGCGGCGAACACAATGCCAATATCAGATGCCGCGGCACTGATGGCGGCTTTGCCGGCATCATCAAAACCGGTTGTTCCAATCACCATGGCCTTGCTATGTGTATGACAAATCGCTAAATGTTCCAGAGTGCCCTCTGGCCGCGTAAAGTCGATCAAAACATCAAAATGATCGATTACTTTAGATAAATCATCACTTACTGTGATATCTAGCAATCCTACTCCGGCCAGTTCACCTGCATCACTTCCCACCAAGGTGGACCCCGCGCGCTCTACAGCAGCCCCCAATACAACACCTTTAGTCTGTGTAATGGCCTGGATAAGCTGCCGGCCCATACGGCCACCCGCGCCAACGACGGCGATACGAATTGTTGAATCAGTCATGAGTTCTCCCAATATTGTGTCATCTACCCTGACAAGGTTTCAGATTAGCCGCCCGCCATGCACTCTGCCAGCCTATTTAATCTGTATTAGAAAAAAATGATATACGCTCACTTTTATCAGTGAAACCACTTAATTCCTTATATAATACTCGGTAACACTTCATCTGGCGTCCTGTGGTTATTTCGCATATTCATGCAGTTATGGCGAAATACACCCATAAAAAAGCAGCCACTTAGGGCTGCTTGATATTGCCGATTAACACCTAACTGAAATCAGTCGACCTGCTTAACCTCAACACGCAATTCTTTTGGCACTTCAAAAATGATATTTTCTTCACGGCCACGCAGTTCAACAGACGCATCCGCACCGAGATCTTTCAAGCGAGCAATGACTTGCTGTACCAGAATATCCGGTGCCGAAGCGCCAGCCGTCACACCAATACATGCCGCATCCTGTAACCAGGACTCTTGGATATCAGCTGCAGAATCAATCAGATATGCCGCTTTCCCCATGCGCTGCGCAAGCTCAGCCAAGCGGTTCGAGTTGGACGAGTTTTTCGACCCTACCACCAAAACCACATCGGCATCATTCGCCAAATTCCGTACCGCTTCTTGCCGGTTGGTTGTGGCATAGCAGATATCATCTTTACGCGGGCCGATAATCTTCGGGAAACGCTGGCGCAAGGCATCAATCACGGCGGAAGTATCATCAACTGACAAAGTGGTCTGGGTCATAAAGCAGAGGTTATTCTCGTCTTTAATGTTCAGTTTCCAAACATCATCAGGTGACTCGACCAAATACATCCCCCCTTTCGGGTTGTTATATTGGCCCATAGTCCCTTCCACTTCCGGATGGCCAGCATGGCCTATCAGGATAGCTTCTTTCCCTTTGCGACTGGCTCGAGCAACTTCCATATGAACTTTAGTGACCAATGGACAGGTTGCATCAAACAGCATCGTCAATTCGCGCGCGCGCGCCTCGGCACGAACAGCCTGTGACACACCATGGGCCGAGAAAATCAAAATGGAACCATCAGGTACCTCAGAGATATCCTCGATAAAAATAGCCCCGCGATCGCGCAGGCTATCAACCACATAGCGATTATGCACCACTTCATGGCGCACATAAATTGGCGCGCCGTACATTTCGATCGCGCGTTCAACAATACTGATAGCCCGATCAACTCCGGCACAAAAGCCGCGTGGATTAGCCAGCAATATCTGCATGCATAGCCTCCTGTTGGGGGTCAATCTCCAGCACTTCAATATCAAAGCTGACGACATGCCCGGCCAACGGGTGATTAAAATCAACAGTAATGGACTCTTCTGCTACTTCCCGCACTACGCCCGGCATTTCACTGCCATCACGGGAGGTAAACAGCATAATAGTGCCCGCATCCGGTACGCCAGTTTGCGCAAAGTCACGCTGTGTAAAGTACTGAATCAAATCAGGACTTTCCAAGCCAAATGCATCTTCAGGTTGTAAAGTAAAAGTGTGTTTATCACCCACTGTCAAACCAATTAACTGTTGCTCCAGCGCGCCGCTTAGGCTGTTATCGCCTAAGCGGAATAGCGCGGGCTTCCCGTGAATATGGGTAGATTCGGCCGTTGAGCCATCTTCCAATTTCAGAGTGAAATGCACTAATACGGCACTACTGTTTTGTACAAAATGGTCTTGTACTTGATGACTTTCTACCTGTTCAGACATATCACTCCCCTTTATTCATCGCGGTTTTTTCAGCCGGGCTTAAGAAGCCTTCAAAGATAACCAGCGCAGCACCGATACAGATGGCGGTATCGGCGAAGTTAAATGTTGGGAAATGCCAGTTATTGACGTGAAAATCGATAAAATCGATTACCGCGCCATGTACCATACGATCAAATAAGTTACCTAATGCCCCACCAATAATTAGGGCATAAGCGCAATTAAGCAGACGTTGTTTGGCCGTAGACCGATACATCATCACCATCAATAGGACTGAAATACCGATAGCTATCCCTGCAAAGAACCAACGCTGCCAGCCGCTTTTATCCGCAAGGAAGCTAAATGCCGCGCCAAAATTCTGCGCGTAGGTCAGGTTGAAAAAAGGAATCAGTGGCACGGACTCATACAGTGCAAAGTGGGTCATAACCCACTGTTTGCTGCCGAGATCCACAATCACCACCAGTACAGCCAGCCATAACCAGCGCAATCCGGTCGAACAAATAGGTTTACTCATCAGGCGTACTTACGCTCTTCGCCGTCTCCGGCAACGTTAGTGACACAGCGGCCGCACAATTCAGCATGTTCCGCCACCAAACCGACATCCTGAGTGTAATGCCAGCAACGCGGGCACTTCTCACCGTCAGCTTTATTAAAGGTAATTTTCAGCCCAGAGATTAGCTCGCTTTGCTGCGCATCATCACCGGCATCAGCATAATCTGCGACTTTCGCAGCCGATGTCAGCAACACAAAACGCAGCTCATCTTGCAAGCTGTTCAAACGCGCTGCCAATTCAGGTGTGGCAAACAAAGTCACGGCAGCTTCCAGCGAACCACCGATACGTTTATCGCTACGGGCTTGCTCCAACACCTTATTCACTTCGCCGCGAACTTTTAACAGCTCGGCCCAGAAAGTATCGTTCATACTCTCATCGCCCGCCAACCCGAACAGCCCCTCATACCACTCTTCAGTAAAGACATACTGCGGGCGCTCACCTGGCAGTTGGTTCCAGATTTCATCTGCGGTGAATGACATAATTGGTGCCATCCAGCGAACCAATGCTTCTGCAATATGGAACAGCGCGGTCTGGCAACTACGACGGGCAACACTGTCGCCTTTGGCGGTGTATTGACGGTCTTTAATGATATCGAGGTAGAAAGAACCCATCTCGACCGAACAGAACTGCATCAAACGCTGCACAACTAAGTGGAAATCGTAATTTTCGTACGCTTCCATGATCTCGGCTTGTGCGGCTTGCGCGCGGCCCACGGCCCAGCGGTCTACCACCACCATCTCTTCTGAGGCCACCTGATGCAATGCTGGATCGAAGCCATTAAGGTTAGCCAGCAAGAAACGCGCGGTGTTACGGATACGGCGATAAGAGTCCGCAGAGCGCTTCAGGATTTCATCAGAAACCGCGATTTCGCCAGTGTAATCGGTAGAAGCCACCCACAAACGCAGGATATCGCCACCCAATTTGTTCATGACATCTTGCGGGCTGATGGTATTACCGATGGACTTGGACATTTTACGCCCCTGACCATCAACGGTGAATCCATGAGTCAATACCTGACGATAAGGCGCTTTGCCTTTCATCGCGGTCGCAATCATCAATGAAGACATAAACCAGCCGCGGTGCTGGTCAGAACCTTCCAGATACATATCCGGGCTATGACCACCAAACTCTGGGCGGACGTCAACCACAGAAGAGTGGGTTGAACCGGAGTCAAACCACACATCCAATGTATCTGGCACTTTGACATAATCAGCAGCATCGGCACCTAAGATCTCAGCCGGGTCTAGATCCCACCATGCTTGAATGCCATCTTGTTCAACACGTTTGGCTACTTCTTCCATCAGCTCAGTGCTGCGCGGGTGAAGCGCTTCGGTCTCTTTATGAACAAACAGAGACATCGGCACACCCCAGGTACGCTGGCGCGAAATACACCAATCTGGGCGGTTTGCGACCATGGTTTCAATACGCGCCTGGCCCCACTCGGGGATCCACTGCACGCCTTTTATCTCTTCCAGCGACTGCTTGCGCAGACCTTTTTGATCCATACTGATGAACCACTGCGGTGTAGCACGGAAGATAATTGGCGTTTTGTGACGCCAGCAGCATGGGTAGCTGTGAACCAGTTTTTCAACTTTCAGCAATGCGCCTTTTTCGCGCAGCAGCTCAACAATCACATCGTTGGCTTTAAACACGAACATGCCGTCCAGCATCGGGTAAGTCCCCGCCAAATAGCAGCCGTTCGGGCCGACCGGATTAGCCACTTCCAAACCGTATTTCTGACCAATAACAAAGTCATCCGGGCCGTGGCCAGGGGCGGTATGAACTGCGCCGGTACCGGCATCCAGTGTTACGTGATCGCCCAAGATTGCTGGGACATCAAAGCCCATAAACGGATGATTGAAGCGCAGCAGTTCCAGATCAGAACCTTTGCAACTGCCTAATACCGTCCATTCCGTAATGCCAGCGCGCTTCATAACGCTTTCAACCAGATCTTCCGCCAGAATCAGGCATTCGCCTTGGATCTGTACAAGCTGATAAATGTATTCAGCATTCAGTGAAATGGCGCGGTTCGCTGGCAAAGTCCACGGCGTGGTGGTCCAAATAACCAGTGAAATCGGGCCGTTAGCATTTGCTGCACCGAATTTAGCGCACACTGCAGCCACATCGACCGCGTTAAAACGCACATCAATGGAGGGGGAGGTTTTATCGTAATATTCAACTTCGGCTTCAGCCAGTGACGAGCCGCAGTCTGTACACCAATGCACTGGCTTCGCGCCTTTGTGCAAGTGGCCGTTATCAATGATTTTGCTTAATGCGCGAATGATATTGGCTTCAGTTTTGAAATCCATCGTCAGATAAGGATGGTCCCAATCGCCCAACACACCCAAGCGGATGAAATCTTTCTTCTGGCCTTCGACCTGCTCAGCTGCGTATTTACGGCACGCAGTACGGAATTCCGCGGCGCTGACTTTTTCGCCTGGCTTACCAATTAATTGTTCAACTTTTAACTCGATCGGCAAACCATGGCAGTCCCAACCTGGAATATAAGGTGAGTCGTAGCCAGCCATTCCTTTCGATTTAACAATAATATCTTTGAGAATTTTGTTAACAGAGTGACCAATGTGAATGTTGCCGTTCGCATAAGGAGGGCCGTCGTGCAAAATAAAGGTCTTTTTACCCTTCTTGGCCGTACGAATAATCCCGTACAGATCCTGCTCATACCAACGTTTCAGCATGTCAGGTTCACGCTTAGCCAGATCGCCGCGCATCGGGAACCCTGTTTCAGGCAAATTCAGGGTATTCTTGTAGTCACTCATTAGATTCTCGGTTCCGTTTCGGCTAGAAATATTAAACCGGTGTCTTTAGCCCGAAAAATGTTCGGGCCGTCACCACATCATGGGCGATTTGCTGCTTCAAAGCATCGAGCGAAGCAAAACGCTGTTCGTTGCGCAGTTTCGCGCGGAGCACCACATCAATATGACGCCCATAAAGATCCATAGTTATATCAAGCAGATGAACCTCTAGCTGCTGGCGGACACCAGCAACGGTAGGCCGAGTGCCAATATTGGCAACACCGGGCAATGGCTTTGGACCTAAGCCATACACATCAACCGCATACACTCCTTTTACGGGAGCAACTAAACGTTTTAACGGCAAATTCGCCGTGGGGAAACCTATCGTCCGTCCCAGTTCGTCCCCGTGAACCACTCGGCCGGAAATACTGTATGGGTGACCCAGCAATGTCTCAGCCAACACCAAATTGTCGTCATGAAGTGCCTGACGAATCGCGGTGCTGCTAATGCGCAGACCACCATCACAAAAGCTGTCAGTGCTGATGACATCAAACCCAAACTCAGCACCCGCTTGTTGTAATAGCTGAAAATCCCCCTGACGCTCTGCGCCAAAGCGGAAATCATCGCCAACAGTTAAAAACTTAACACCCAACTTCTCTACCAGCAACTTAGCAACAAAAGCTTGCGCAGTAATAGCAGCAAAACGCGGATCAAATTTAACGCACAATAAATAGTCAACACCGGCATCGCTCAGATATCTGGCTTTATCGCGTAAACGCGTCAGTCGAGCCGGTGCTTTATCCGCTGCAAACAATTCCAGTGGTTGCGGTTCAAATATCATCACCATAACGGGCAGCCCCAAGCGCTGACCTTCGCGCTTTAACTGCTCCAATAAGGCCTGATGTCCGCGATGGACACCATCAAAGTTACCGATAGTTAGCACGCAACCATGGTGGCGTGCCCGGATATTATGTATACCGCGAATTAGCTCCATAGCTGGCTCAAAACAGTGGAAATCGCCGGATTATACCTTGTACCGCGGTTAAGGTTAACCCGCGATTGGTACCTTTAACCGAAAGTCATGCCATTTTGCTAAAAATACGCAGGTAAAATCCCTTTTACTCACTTTATCCTGTAGAATACGCACGCCGTTGAATACAGAAGCAGGCTGAGATTTTTACAAGAACCACCGTCGAATCCCTTCGAGGCAGTGAACTGTGGAATTTTCTTTCGAAAGACTGTATTCCGCAGCGCGAAGCTGGTAAAATCCCGCTCCATCACAACGTAGCAAGTGCCGCCCGTACAAACGGCGCTTATTTGCACAAATCCATTGACAAACGAAGGCTAAAAGGGCATATTCCTCGGCCTTTGAATTGTCCTCAATAGAATATATTTGGGAGTTGGACCTTGGCTAATATCAAATCAGCTAAGAAACGCGCCGTACAGTCTGAGAAACGCCGCAAGCATAACGCTAGCCGTCGCTCAATGGTGCGTACCTTCATTAAGAAGGTGTATGCGGCAATCGCAGCTGGCGATAAAGACGCAGCGCAAAAAGCATTTAATGAGATGCAACCAATCGTGGATCGTCAGTCCTGTAAAGGTCTGATCCACAAAAACAAAGCAGCGCGCCATAAGTCAAACTTAGTAGCGCAAATCAACGCAATGCAGTAATTGCATTATGTTGGCTGCTTCGTAAAAAGACCGGCCTAGGCCGGTTTTTTTATATCTAAAATTTGGCTAACTCATCAAATCGTAAAGCTAATGCTAGCTACGAATAGCTGATAGCTATGCCACTTACGATTCGAATCAATCGGTTTAACCGCTAAAAAGTGCGGAAAAATCCTTGTTACATACCCGCTGCACCGCAGGATGTTGAATCATGCGCTCGGCAAAAATAACGTAATACTCTTCCTGCACATTATCTAAACGGCCAATTTCTACAATTTCGTCATCTTTGGCATAGGTATCTGCGGCATACAGAGTTGGCGCAACGAAAATAGCATTGTTATAGATAGCAAAGGCTTTCATCAACGCCGCGTCATCAAATTCTCCCAGAATTTCCACTTGTAGGCCTTTGCTGTTAATCCAGTTTAATAATTTACGCCCCAACATTGAACGGCGACCGGGCACCAACAAACGTTTTTGTTGCAAACAAGCCGGGAAAGGCAAATCTGGAATGGGCTGGCGACAATAAAAACTCACACTACATTCGCCAAGCTTCACCGAAAATAGCCCCTCTTGCTGACTGGAATCCACCGGGCAATCAGACAGTATCATGTCCAACTTATGCTGACTTAATTGCTCCAGCAGCATTTCGTGGGTCGATTCAAAACAGCGTAAATGAATTTTTTCATGATCCACCACGGCAGTTTCCAGCACCTGGCTAACCAAGCGCTTGGATAAAGCATCAGCAACGCCAACATCAAATAACAAGTTAGATTCTTTACGATAGTTAACGATATCAAGCATTTCATGGCTGAGCATGAACATCTTATCAGCATAGCGAAAGACCAATTGCCCCAATTCTGATGGCACCAGCCCACGCCCCTGGCGCTTAAACAATTTACCGCCCAGACGCTCTTCCAATGCTTTAATTTGCCCGGTAATCGTTTGTGGCGTCAAAAACAGAGCCTCAGCCGCGCCCACGACAGAGCCTTCCTTGCAGACCTGCCAAAAATAATAAAGATGATTGAAATTGATGTGCGACATTCGCATGTTGTTATCTCCTTAACATATCGGCGAGCTATAAACTCGTCATACTTCAAGCTGCATATGCGTTGGCTGCTCTTGCTCACCCGAATCACTTATCTGTGGATTCACTCAATTGCTGCCTTCCTGCAACTCGAATTATTTAGAGTAGATACAGCCCTATGCACGACTAAACATTCCCTGTTCCGAGACTTAGCCTAGAAATCCATCAGGTAGAACGCCAGTACCTTGACGAGCGGTACTGGCCATTCAAATATTAATCAATAAGTTATTTCTTCTTTGCCGGCAAAGCCAGGCGCAACAAGCTATAACCCACAATAGCTGCGGTGGTGGAACCTAGTAATATGCCCAACTTAGAATAGGTAAGCAAAGCAAGATCGGCCCCATCGAATGCCAGCGAGGCAATAAATATCGACATAGTAAAGCCGATACCGCATAACACTGACACCGCAAAAATTTGCTTAAAGTTGATGGCATCGGGCAGTTTAGCAATCCCTAACTTAACCGCGAGCCAACTAAAGAGAAAAATCCCCAGTGGTTTACCAATAAACAGGCCGCTCGCAATCCCCAAAGGCAATAGCGATGTCAATCCAGCGATTGAAACGCCTTGCAACGAAACTCCCGCATTGGCAAAAGCAAATAACGGCAGAATCAAATAGGCAACCCACGGGTGCAAACCATGCTCCAATGATTCCGAAGGCGAGCGCTTATCTTTGGTGTGCAGCGGGATCATAAAGCCGACAATCACACCAGCTAAGGTCGCGTGTACTCCTGATTTAAGAATACAGACCCACAGAACCAATCCGACCAGCAGATAGGCGGATGTTTTCCCCACCCCACGCCAGTTCATATAGCCCAGCAAAGCAATAGCGGCGGCGGCAATCCCTAAAGCTTGCAGAGAAACCTCATGGGTATAGAACAATGCAATAATAATGATGACGCCCAGGTCATCAATAATGGCCAATGCCAGTAAAAAGACTTTTAGGCTGGTTGGAACCCGGTTCCCCAGTAATGCCATCACACCCAATGCAAAAGCAATATCGGTTGCAGCTGGAATTGCCCAACCTTGGCGAGTGACTTCATCAGCCCCATTAAACAGTAGATAAATCAAGGCCGGGGCGAGCATACCGCCCAAAGCAGCAATCGCCGGAAAAACGGCTTTATCGCGCCCCGCCAGTGAGCCTTCCATCAGCTCCCGTTTAACTTCCAAGCCGACAACCAAGAAGAATACGGCCATTAAGCCATCATTAATCCACAACAGCAGCGGTTTGCTGATATCCAGTGACGCAATTTTTATCGATACCGGGACATCTAAAAATGATTGATAAGCCCCTTGAAGAGCGCTGTTAGCCATAAATAAGGCGACGATGGCGGCAAAAATTAAAATCAGACCGCCCGCGGCCTCTTGGCGTAAAAATTGACGAATAATGTTTGTCACAATGAATAGCTCCTTACATCAGACAATGAGCTGCTGCTCGACAAATCAATTCATGAATTTTAGGATAACCCTTAACTCGAAAAAAGTCGTTTTTATGGCAAGTAATACTCGGAAAAACCGATCAATTGAGCATATGCATCACATATTTTTACACCAAATAATGAAAAAAAATCCCCGATATTTATCGAGGATTTTTAATTTTCATTTTTATTAGCAGGTTAACTGCTTAGCCATGATTAGCGGGTCAAGTCATCAAAGAATTTCTTAACACCGTCTAAAAAGCTTTTAGAGCGAGGGCTGTTTTTCTCACCCGCAGCGCCAACAAAACTTTCTTCCAGTTCGCGCAGTAATTGTTTCTGTTTTTCACTTAGGTGGACTGGAGTCTCAACTACAACGCGGCAGAGCAAGTCACCTTGGCTACCACCACGAACAGATTTAACCCCTTTCCCGCGCATACGGAACAGTTTGCCGGTTTGCGTTTCCGCAGGCACTTTCAGTTTAACGCGGCCATCCAACGTCGGGACTTCAATCTCGCCACCTAAGGCCGCCATAGCGAAGTTAATCGGCACTTCACAATACAGATTATTGCCTTCACGTTCGAAGATTGGGTGCGCTTTAACCTGTACCTGAACATATAAATCGCCTGCTGGTGCGCCGTGTTCGCCGGCTTCACCTTCACCACTTAAACGAATGCGGTCACCGGTATCAACGCCCGCCGGAATTTTAACCGACAGTGTTTTTGATTTCTCAACGCGACCATGCCCATGACATTTGTTGCACGGATCTTTAATAATTTGGCCGCTGCCATGACAAGTCGGACACGCCTGTTGTACGGTGAAGAAACCTTGGCGCATATGCACCTGACCTGCACCACGGCAAGTCGAGCAAGTCACTGGTGAGCTGCCCGGTTTAGCACCGCTACCATGGCAAACATCACATTCATTTAGCGTTGGGATGCGGATTTCTTTGGTTACACCGCGCACCGCTTCTTCCAGTGTCAGATCCATGTTATAGCGCAAATCTGAACCACGGGAAGCTCGCTGACGACGGCCACCGCCGAAGATATCACCGAAAACATCACCAAAAATATCGCTAAAATCAGCACCGCCACCACCAAAACCACCGCCGCCCATGCCACCTTGTTCAAAGGCTGCATGACCATACTGATCATATGCTGCGCGCTTTTGTGGGTCGGTCAAAATTTCATAGGCTTCTTTAACTTCTTTGAAATTTTCGCCGGTATCGTTCTCATCCTGATTACGGTCCGGATGATACTTTACTGCCAGGCGTTTATAGGCCTTTTTGATTTCACGTTCATCGGCACCCTTTGCAACGCCTAAAACCTCGTAATAATCTCTCTTCGCCATTCTCTTTTTTTCCTACCCTTAACATGCGTGCACGGGCGTAGAGTTTCCTCGACGCCCGTGCTGGTTCCCAGCAACAGTAAGGCCTACTGTTGCAGTGCCCGCTTAAGGGCTATTATTTTTTGTCTTTTACTTCTTCGAATTCGGCGTCTACGACGTCGTCTTCTTTCTTAGCACTGGTATCACCAGCATCACCGCCTGCGGCTGCTTGCTGCTGCTGAGCCATTTCCAGCAATTTGCCAGAAACTTGCACCAGAGCCTGAGTTTTGGCTTCGATCTCAGCTTTATCTTCGCTTTTCAAAGCCGCTTCCAGCGCTTTCACTGCATCTTCGATGATAGTTTTGTCTTCTGCTGGCAGTTTGTCACCGGCTTCTTCCAACTGTTTACGAGTACCGTGAATCAGGTGGTCAGCTTGGTTACGAGTCTGTACCAGTTCTTCAAACTTACGGTCTGCTTCAGCGTTTGCTTCAGCATCGCGAACCATTTTCTGGATTTCTTCCTCGTTCAAACCAGAAGATGCCTTGATGGTAATCTTCTGCTCACGACCGGTATTTTTGTCTTTAGCAGACACATGCAAAATACCATCGGCGTCGATATCGAAGGTCACTTCGATTTGCGCCATGCCGCGAGGTGCCGCCTGGATACCATCCAGATTGAACTGCCCCAGAGACTTGTTATCCTGAGCACGTTTACGCTCACCCTGAAGCACATGGATGGTTACCGCAGACTGATTGTCTTCCGCAGTAGAGAACACCTGGCTGTGCTTAGTTGGGATAGTGGTGTTTTTGGTGATAAGCGGAGTCATCACACCACCCATGGTTTCAATACCCAGTGACAGTGGAGTCACGTCCAACAACAGAACGTCTTTCACTTCACCAGACAGAACACCACCCTGCACTGCCGCACCAATAGCTACAGCTTCATCTGGGTTAACGTCTTTACGTGGTTCTTTACCGAAGAAATCAGCTACTTTTTTCTGAACCATTGGCATACGAGTCTGACCACCGACCAGGATAACGTCCTGGATATCGGAAACAGACAAGCCAGCATCCTGCAGAGCCACTTTCAGTGGTTCAATAGAACGGTTGACCAAATCTTCTACCAGTGACTCCAACTTAGCGCGGGTCACTTTGATGTTCATGTGTTTTGGACCGCTACCATCAGCCGTAATGTACGGCAGGTTAACGTCGGTCTGTTGAGCGGAAGACAGCTCAATTTTTGCTTTTTCAGCGGCTTCTTTCAGGCGCTGCATGGCCAGTGGATCGGTACGCAGATCCATACCCTGGTCTTTCTTGAATTCATCAACCAGATAGTTGATCAGGCGGCTATCGAAGTCTTCGCCCCCCAAGTGGGTATCACCGTTGGTTGCCAGAACTTCAAAGGTTTTTTCGCCGTCGACTTCATCGATTTCGATAATTGAGATATCGAAAGTACCACCACCGAGGTCATAAACCGCGATAGTACGGTTACCGACTTCTTTGTCCAAACCATAAGCCAATGCAGCCGCTGTTGGTTCGTTAATGATACGTTTTACTTCCAGACCTGCGATACGGCCAGCATCTTTAGTTGCCTGACGCTGAGCATCGTTAAAGTATGCAGGTACAGTGATAACCGCTTCAGTAACTGGTTCACCCAGAAAATCTTCAGCTGTTTTCTTCATTTTCTTCAGCACTTCAGCAGAAATCTGCGGCGGTGCAACTTTCTGGCCTTTTACTTCAACCCACGCATCACCATTGTCAGCTGCCACGATTTTGTACGGCATGATGTCTTTATCACGCTGTGCTTCTTCGTCCTGGAAACGACGGCCAATCAAACGCTTGATCGCAAACAGTGTATTTTGCGGGTTAGTAATAGCCTGACGTTTAGCCGGTTGACCAACCAGAATCTCACCATCTTGGGTATAAGCAATAATAGAAGGCGTGGTGCGATCGCCTTCGCTGTTCTCCAGCACACGTGCTTTAGTACCATCCATAATTGCTACACAAGAGTTGGTAGTACCCAAGTCGATACCAATAATTTTACCCATCTAAAACGCCTCCACTAAAAAGTCATATTCGGTCAAGTTACTAATCTATATGTGGGCGAATTGTTGATTTTCAACTGCCCGTATTTTCATAATCAATGCTTTCATACCCAGCATTCTGCTGATGTATGTCTCCATTGAAGAGTAATTAGTCCCTGCGGTTGGAAATAAGATGGGGCCACGAAACGCAGCATCAAGGGGGGAGATGAAAAAAAATTACTTTTTATTACTCTCCAGATCATTGTTTCCAACCGCGCGGATCATTATGATGCCGCGCGCACTGAGGGATATCGACGACTTCTTGGTCATTCAGGCGATTTATACTTATTCGGATAATTATCCATTTTTTTTAGCATTCTGTTACTTGCAGAGGACTTATGAACACCACCAAGTTGGCGAATCCTGGCCCATTAGGCCTGATGGGTTTTGGGATGACTACCGTCTTGCTTAACCTGCACAATGCAGGCTTCTTCCCTTTAACCTCTGTTATTTTGAGTATGGGGATTTTTTATGGCGGTTTGGCACAAATTCTGGCAGGTATGCTGGAGTATAAGAAAGGCAATACTTTTGCTGCAACTGCATTTACCTCATATGGCGCATTTTGGCTGAGCCTGGTCGGTTTGCTGATGTTACCCAAAATGGGTCTGGCAGAAGCCACCGACGCACAGTTCCTCGGCGTTTATTTAGGTCTATGGGGTATCTTCACACTGTTTATGTTCTTCGGTACCTTGCCAGCGAACCGCGCTTTGCAGTTTGTTTTCGGTAGCCTGACGCTACTGTTTGCTCTGTTGGCGGTCGGTAACTTCACCGGCAACCATTCGCTGCTGGTTTTCGCCGGTTTCGAAGGCATTATTTGTGGTGCCAGCGCTATTTACCTGGCCATGGCTGAAGTTTTGAACGAACAATATGGCCGTACGGTCCTGCCAATTGGTGAACCAAACCAGACTTTGCATGTGCAATCTGTAGCTTAATTACAGTCCACTGAGAAAGTTTATATTTAATGACACTCTGAACATTTATATTCAGAGTGTTTTTTTATATCTATACATTAGTTCTAAAAAATAAATAGCCTCATTAAAATCAATACAATAAAATAATAAATAAGAACAATAAAAATAAATAATGTGAAGAGGGATAGCATCATATAACATCGCCCCCTATAGATAACGCAATGCCTAAAATTAAGGATTCGCCTATGCGAATAGTCATAAAACTATTAATAATGATTGTATCAATAATATCGCAACCAGCCTATTCATATAAAGCTAAAGTTTGTTTTTATGAACTAGCGGATTTTGGTGGAGAATCATTTTGCTCCGCAGAAAGTGAATCAAACTCAGTTTTCAATGATGGTTTTAATAATAAAATAGAATCAATCTCTGTCCCGCCCGGGATGATTGTGACCCTTTATGATGGCGTCGATTTTTCTGGAAAAAAAACAACATTAAAGAATGATATTAATCTGCCAGAATTAAAGTTATCTGGGTTATATAACACAATAAACTCATACGAAATAGAACCTGCCATCTGTTTTTATACAGAAGATAAATTCCAAGGGGATAGCACCTGTTTAGCATCAAACCAACAGATAGATTTATATAATGATAGCGAACCCCTCATTGAGTCTGGCCGAGAAGTATTACCCATTCATAATGATAGTATTAAATCCATAACAGTCCCCCAAGGAATGATGGCTAAGATATATAAGAATGATAATTTCCATTCTCCTTTTTTTTCATTAACAGAGAGCATGGCTAATCATAGCTTAAAAGCCCTACGAATGAGTGATGCCATTACTAGCATCAGAGTATCAAAAAATGAAGGCCTTAGTTGCGATCAACAATGCGTTATTAGCGACAGCTATAGAATAGATCTTATCGATGCTTTTGGTAAGTATTGGGATGACGAGCGTTTAAAAAACAAACAGATTCTACTTGTTTTTAACACAAGCGATCTTGGGGAACACGATAATTATACGCTTAATTTATATAACGGCCCGAACATTACTTTAAATAAAAGACAAATTATACTCTCTGATCATAAAATGACTAATAAATTTTATTTTGACCGTTATATTAATATCGATAATCTATCATTCATTATACAAATACAAAAAGATACGGTACAAACTCAATTCGTTCAAACACTGAAACATAACGTTGTGGATACGTCACCCATTATATCCTTTAATTGGGATTCCGAAACTAACATACAACCAGAAATAATAATAAATAACTTCAATGAAGATACTCCATTAATTCTTGAAAAATCGATACTTACCGCAGATACTGGTGATAAAAGATGGGAAAAAAGAGACTTAACACAAATAAGTCAGATCATCTGTTTTTTCACCCCTTTTTTGAATATCTATAATTATATTACGCAAGACAAGTGCCAACAATTGGATAGTATCGTATTCAGTGCGGATAAATTTTTTCACAGTAATACAAAAGGGAAAACATTACATATTGCAGGAAAGAGCACCCCACTAAAAAATAATGATTTTGTAGATAAAGAAATATCCGATAGCATAAGCAACAACATGAATCTCACTTATATCGACAACACAACTTATAGCCAATCCCTCAGCCTACCGGCCACAATAAAAGCTTGCAATATTTCTATCTATTCTATTCTGAGTTCACGCCAAATACGACAAGTAAGGCCTCCGTGCATAGACTGGACATTAGATATAATGACTGACTTCACTTTATTATTTGGCAATAGTTTAGAAACTTGGAATTCGGATTTCTTTGGTAGGGTGATAGACTCTACTATAAGAACAGAAAGCACTGGAGTTGCAGTGCAAAACACAGAGTTAGAAAGTCGATTAATTAAAAATATCAGAGAAAAGATAACAGATAACAGTCATGAAAACTCTATCAGAAATGTTAAAAGTGCTTTTGATTATGCACAACTGAGTTATATTAATTATAGTATTTATTACTCATCCAGTGAAAATCCGTCCGCAGTAGAACTATTACCACTTGGTATTTATGAGTTGTTACTCGATACCTTTATTTATACCCCAACAATACCAACCATTATGGAACAAGGTATTGCAGTAGAACACCCTGAATTAGAATTTGAAGTGGAAATTATCCCCACACTCTCTCCCGAGGAGGAAAAAAGACTGTCGGATATCGAAATTGCCAATTCACAAGCTATGCGAAAAAAACTCAGGGAAACAATAGCTCAATGGGGACAAGAGTATCAAGGCACTCATATGGAAGAAGCTAGCGCGGCCAGTGCGAGCGATACAAATACCTCACTCAGTAAACTGCTACATGCCGGACACATAGTTACCAGTATTATTCACCGTAGGTTACTCATTCAGCGTCCTGGGGAAATATATGTAGTCGTCAAATTGCGGGGACAAATTGTCACGATAATTGTCGCAGATAGGTTCAATAGTCGAAATGAGGTTGAACTAGTGGCATCTGCAACATTTCCAAATTTTGTATTATCACCCGATAGAGACGGAACAGTGAGAGGAGCAGGAACGGCTGCAGTCAGAGAATTGGCTCGATATTTACAGCAGCAAAGCGCCAGAACATTATATTCGGAAGTTATTTCCCAGCCCTCAGCTCGCGTTAAACAAAAGGTCGGATTTACGTTCATTGGGGCCGCTTTCAACGATGAATTATAAGAACATGAATATCGAAAGAGCTCATAATTTTTGAGCTCTTTTTATTAAAATTGGCTTTGTACTTATTTCTGAGCGGCCTTTACTCAGCCAAGGCTTTCTTTGACATCTGAATTTTCACATCACTATTAATATCATTGCGTAGATAGATTCCTAACAAGAATCCCACCAGCGATAACAACAACATGTAATACGCGGGGGCCATAGGAGTCACCTTCATCAATAAGGTCACCACGATAGGTGTCAACCCACCAAAAATGGCATACGCCACATTGTAGGAGAAAGAAATTCCAGTAAAACGAATCTCAGCCGGGAATGCGCGCACCATGACATATGGCACTGCGCCGACGATACCGACACAGAATCCAGCCAACATATAATGTGTAAATAACTGACCAGGGTCAGTCAGATTAGTATGATAAAACGACCATGTCGACACCGCCAACATCAGGCTACCAACAATAAAGGTTTTACTCGCACCGAAACGGTCAATAACAAGACCCGCAATCACACAACCAAATACCAACGCGACAATAGCCAGACTGTTTGCTTGTAATGCCAGTGCTGGCAGTACGCCGAATTGCTTCTGTAAATAAGTCGGGGTCATCAAGATAACGACTACGATACCGGCAGACAGCAACCAAGTCAGCAGCATCGAAACCACTATTTCTTTCTTATGATTGACCACCACAGATTTCAGTGGCAGCTCCTCAGCTAAAGTTTTACGTGCCTGCATTTCTTTAAAGATTGGGGTTTCCTGTAACCAACGGCGTAAATACATGGCGAACAAGCCGAAAATCCCGCCGAGGAAGAACGGTACACGCCAACCACCATCTAAAATAGCCTGAGGACTTAAGGTCGTGTTCATCGCAGTGGCCACCAGTGACCCCAGTAAGATCCCTGCCGTCAAACCCGCAGTTAAAGTACCGCAAGCAATACCAATGCGCCGACGCGGTACGTGTTCCGCGACAAATACCCATGCACCGGGAACTTCACCACCAATTGCCGCACCTTGCAATACGCGCATTAGCAGCAACAGCAGCGGAGCTGCAATGCCGATAGAAGCATACGTCGGCAGCATACCAATCGCGAGTGTTGGCAATGCCATTAATAGAATACTGAGAGTAAACATCTTCTTACGGCCAACCAAGTCACCAAAATGCGCCATGATAATGCCGCCCAGCGGACGCGCCAGGTAACCCGCCGCAAAAATACCGAATGTCTGTACCTGACGCAGCCACTCAGGCATATCGACTGGGAAGAAAAGATCGCCGATAACCGCAGCAAAGAAGACGAAAATAATGAAATCGTAAAACTCAAGCGCCCCACCTAACGCAGCCAAGGTGAGGGTTTTATAATCTTGCTTATTTAGCCGACGATTATGATTATCTTGTTGGGCAACATGAGGTTGCGATAAGTCGACTTGAGATAGACTGTGTTCTTGAGACATATGACACCGTAATAAACCAGAGTAGGGGAAGAAAAATATTTTCAGCTTTTTGTAAAGTAAATATGACTATACCGTACAAAATTCCCCACACTCACAGAATGGTATCTTATGTTGTAAAAAGTTTTAATTTAGCTTTTTATATCGATAATTGCATTCTTCGGACGAAAAGCCGCTACCACTTTAGCATTGGTCTCTATATAAGGCCCATCCAGTAGTTGAATGCAATAAGGCACACTGGCAAAAATACCCGCAACGACAACCTTCGACTGAGCATCTTTCACTCCTTCAAGGGTCTCTTTGATAGATTTAGGCTGCCCCGGTAAGTTGATAATCAATGCCTGCTTACGGATAACCCCTACCTGCCGGGATAATATAGCGGTAGGGACGAAATGAAGGCTGATTTGGCGCATTTGTTCACCAAAACCCGGCATTTGCCGATCGGCGATAGCCAAGGTGGCATCAGGGGTGACATCACGCCTTGCCGGGCCTGTACCACCGGTGGTCAATACCAAGTGACACCCCATCTCATCAACTAATTCACACAGGGTTTGTTCAATCAGAGTTTGCTCATCGGGGATAAGGCGGGTTTCTATGTCAAAAGGAGTGGTTAACGCGCTTGCCAACCACTCTTCCAGTGCTGGAATGCCTTTATCCTGATATACCCCACTTGATGCGCGATCAGAGACGGAAACTAAACCTATACGCAATGTATTCATATAACTACCTCGACGAAAACCCTTTATCTGTGGCGAATAATAGCATACCCCATGTTACTGGAACTGCTGCTAGCCTCAGGTTATATACCCGTCATCCTTCAAATCTCATGTGTGTTCGCTGCCCTTGTTTACCCAAATCATTGAGTTATCTCAACCCATTGGGTTCACTCAGTTGCCAACTTCCTGCCACTCAAATTATTTAGGGTATAGGCAATAAAAAAGGCGGCTTACGCCACCTTTTTCGTCAAATAACTGCGGAGAATCAATCACCGCCAGTCAAATTACAGCAGGTCTGAGATCATTTTCTCAAGCTTGCCCTGATCAACAGCAAATTTGCGAATGCCATCAGCCAGCTTATCAATCGCCATTGGGTCCTGATTGTGCTGCCAGTAGAACTCAGCTTCAGTCAGTGGCGTAGGTTTAGCCTGAACTTCACCGGTATAAGACAATTTACGTTCTACCGGGCCTTCGCTTTCTGCTAACTCTTTCAGCAGCGATGGCGCGATAGTCAGACGGTCACAACCAGCCAGTTCGATGATTTCACCCAGATTACGGAAGCTTGCGCCCATAACGACAGTCTTATAGCCGTGTTGTTTGTAATACTGGTAAATCTCGGTCACAGAAACAACACCTGGATCTTCGTGTGGTGCGAACTCTTTTTTGTCGCCATTGGCTTTGTACCAGTCAAGAATACGGCCAACAAACGGTGAAATCAGGAACACACCTGCTTCAGCACAAGCACGCGCCTGAGCGAAGGAGAACAGCAGAGTCAGGTTACAGTTAATGCCTTCTTTTTCCAGCTGCTCTGCAGCACGGATACCCTGCCAGGTAGAGGCCAATTTGATCAGAATGCGGTCATTACTGATACCAGCTTCGTTATACAGTTTGATCAAGCGCTTAGCTTTTGCCACGCTGGCAGTGGTGTCGTAAGACAGGCGGGCATCTACTTCAGTAGAAATACGGCCTGGGATCAGTTTCAGGATTTCCAAACCAATATTAACCGCCAGTTTGTCAGTGGCATCCACGATTTGCTGAGCGTGATCGCTGCTTTGTTCGCGCGCCCAAGCAATAGCGTCGTCAATCAGCTTGCGGTATTCAGGAATTTGAGCAGCATTCAGAATCAATGATGGGTTGGTAGTTGCATCTTGCGGCTGATACAGCTTCATTGCCGCGATATCCCCAGTATCTGCTACTACAGTGGTGATTTGACGTAGGGAAGTCAGTTTATCGGTCATGTTGTCGTTTCTCATCGTTTGTGCATGAACTTTTGGCATGTCGCAACTTTTATGCTTGTCGAAAGAGTATATTGCCGAAATGGCGCTTTATCTCATTCGGAATGTTAGCCGTTTCGCAATATTAGCGATTTCGACACCTGCCTTGTCTTGATAATAACATGCGTAAGCCTTGGTGCAAGGCAGTTAAACTGATTAAAAAAACCGCAAAAGCGCAGTATTCGGTTCGCAACCGTTTTCGCCTTTCAAAACAGCGTGAAACCGGTAGGTTAATAGCAACTTTATCCATTCCTAACGTGCTGAGACGATTTAGCTAAACTATAGCATCTCTGACAAAGCAGCCCATCTATCTCTGCAATCGCCCAATCTTCTTTTCGCTGGCTGGCGCTTTTTGCTACAGTGTCTTATTTGGCTCATTAGGATGTCGTTATGCTTATTGTAATTTCCCCGGCTAAAACCCTTGATTATCAAAGTCCGTTAGCAACCAAGAAATTTACTCAGCCAGAAATGTTGGATAAATCACAACAGCTTATCGAGATCTGCCGTGAACTGACCCCAGTGCAAATTAGCAGCCTAATGGGAATTAGCGACAAACTGGCCGGCTTGAATGCCGCCCGTTTCGGCGAATGGCAACCCAATTTTACCCCAGACAATGCGCGTCAGGCCATTTTGGCCTTTAAAGGCGATGTCTACACCGGTATGCAAGCTCAGGATTTCAGCGCTGCTGATTTTGATTTTGCCCAACAGCATTTGCGCATGCTTTCTGGCCTCTATGGCGTATTGCGCCCGCTAGACTTAATGCAGCCGTATCGGCTGGAGATGGGGATCAAGTTGGCTAATCCGCGCGGCAAAGATCTCTATTCATTCTGGGGCGACCAGATAACTGAGAAACTGAATCAAGCACTGGAGCAGCAAGGCGATAACGTGCTGATTAACCTCGCCTCTGATGAATACTTTAAGGCCGTGAAGCCCGCCAAACTGGCCGGCTCACTGATTAAACCGGCCTTTTTAGATGAGAAAAATGGCAAATATAAAATTATCAGTTTCTACGCCAAAAAAGCCCGTGGCCTGATGAGCCGATTTATTATTCAGAACAAGCTAACAAAACCAGAGCAACTGGTTGATTTTAATCTGGAAGGTTATGAGTTTGATGCTGGGTTATCGGCGAAAAATGAGTTAGTTTTTAAGCGGGCTGAACAGCACTAAAATGCAAAAAGGGCCAGTATGTGGCCCTCTGATTTTTATCTCTCAATGAGAGCAATTATTTCGGTAATGCCATCAAGAAAGTCCGCAGTTGCACAAAATCTGCCGGTAAATCATGAGATAACAAAGGTAATTGCGCCCGCACCGCCAGTGGTTTTGGCAGCGGTAATTCTTGGCCCAAAATCTCTTCAACACTTTCTTTGAATTTCGCCGGATGTGCCGTCCCGATGAATAATCCAAACTCCCCGTCTTGTAGCTGATCTCGCAACACACGATAAGCAATGGCAGCATGAGGTTCTGAGATATAGCCCAACTCCGCCAGCTCGCGCATGGTGTCTTTGGTGATATCATCACTGACCGCGCCGTAGCCCAATTCTTTTAATTGCCAGATTTTGCGACGATAAAGCTCTTCAACACGCGGCCAGTTATTCGGCTGACTGACATCCATGGCATTCGATAAGGTCGCTACCGTCTGTTTCGGCTGCCACTGCCCATTAACCAAGAAGCGCGGCACGGTGTCATTGGCATTGGTGGCGGCGATAAAGCGTTTTACCGGCAAACCTAAGGATTTCGCCAGCAAACCGGCGGTCAAATCACCAAAGTTGCCACTCGGCACGGAGATAACCAACTGGTTACGTGCTTCTTGCGGTAACTGAGCCACCGCTTCAAAGTAATAGCAAATCTGTGCCAGCAAGCGGCTGATATTAATCGAGTTAGCAGAGTTAAGGCTCAGTTCTTGTTTCAGTTCTTCATCATCAAAGGCTTGTTTGACCAGCGCCTGACAAGCATCAAAATCACCCTCAATGGCCACGGTGTGAATATTGCCACCCAGCGTACAGAACAGTTTTTCTTGCAGCGTGCTGATTTTGCCACGCGGATAAAGAATGACCACACGAACATTTTTCAGACCATAAAATGCATGGGCCACTGCCGCCCCGGTATCACCGGAGGTTGCTGTCAAGATAGTCACCGGCTGATCGCCTGCCACTTCAGCCAACATCTGCGCCATAAAACGGGCACCAAAGTCTTTAAAGGCTAATGTTGGGCCGTGGAACAGCTCCAGTACCGCGATATCATTCTCAACCTGAGCAACCGGAGCTGGGAACTCAAAAGCAGCCTGGACGCGCTTAGTTAAGACTTCCGGCGCAATTTCATTGCCGATAAATGCAGACAAGATACGGCTGCTGCGCGTGACAAAATCCAGATCCAACAGTTTATCAATTTCTGTCAGCTCAAACTCTGGCAACTCCAACGGGAAAAACAGCCCTTGCTGCTTGCCCAGGCCTTGCTTAATCGCTTGCGCGAAGCTGACCTGCTCGTTGTGATCTTTAAGGTTATACAGTTTCATGCGTTATCCCAGTAGTCGTGCGCCTGCGGTATCCAGACGGCAAATATGAACAAAACCTTCGTCGTTTTGCAGGTAATGATTTTGTAGCCAGTTAGCCATACGCTGTGCGGTTTCGGTATCATTGCAGACCGCAAACAGTGTTGGGCCAGAACCGGAAATACCACAGGCCAGCGCACCAATATCCTGCGCGGCTTGCCGTGCCGCAGCAAAGCCCGGCAACAATTGAGTGCGGTAAGGCTCGGCAATCACATCTTTCATCATTTTAGCAGCCAGATTTGGCTGCTGAGTGTGGCAGGCGTGAATGAATCCAGCCAAATTGCGCCCATGCGCGATACAATCCTGACGGCGATATTGTGCCGGTAAAATCGCGCGGGCCTCGGCGGTAGAGACTTTAATGCCCGGATAAGCCATTACCCACAGCCAGTCGTCAAATCCGGGGACTCCTTGACTGATATAGCCGGGCTGCTCGAGAATCAGCTGCATCCCGCCTAAATAGCACGGTGCAACATTATCAAAATGGACGCTACCGGACACTCGCCCTTCCAGCTCGCCCATCATGCCCAACAGTGTCACTTTATCCAGCGGCTGGCCACAAAACTCATTCATCGCCATCAAACCGGCCACCACTGAACAGGCGCTGGAACCCAGCCCTGAGCCAATCGGCATGTTTTTTTCCAGCACCATCGCCACCGGGATCTCTTTGCCCATTTCCTGACAAAAACGCTCCCAGCACTGGTAAACGATATTTTCTTTTGGGTCATCGGGCAATTTGCTGACAAAGCGGCCCTCGTTGCGCAAACTGAAGCTGTCCGCCGCGGTCACGCTGACACAATCGCCCAGCAGAGTGCCGTCGACCGGAGAGACTGCCGCACCCAGCACATCAAACCCAACGCTGACATTGCCAATCGATGCCGGAGCATAGATCTTAACCATATTTAAACTCCCAACTTCCATGATAATGTGCGTAAAAGATCAGCAAATACCCCGGCCGCTGTCACGTCATTCCCCGCGCCATACCCGCGCAGCACCAACGGAATTGGCTGATAATAGTGGGTATAGAAAGCCAACGCATTCTCGCCATTTTTAACTTTATACAGCGGATCGTTACCATCTACGGCATCCATCCAGACGATACAGCGCCCCTCTTCAATCACCCCGACATAACGCAGCACTTTGCCCTGTTCGGCGGCATTTGCCACCAGGCGACTAAACTCGGCATCCAGTGACGGCAAGCGAGCGAGGAAGCTATCTACATCGCCGCTGGCATCAAAGTTGGCTGGCAGAACTGATTCAACTTCAATATCTGCCAACTCCAGTTTGTACCCTGCTTCGCGGGCCAAAATCAACAATTTACGGGCGACATCCATCCCAGAAAGGTCATCGCGCGGGTCTGGCTCGGTATAACCCAGAGCTTTGGCCTGCAATGTGGCCTCGGATAATGTCATCCCCTCGTCCAACTTGCCGAAGATAAAGGACAGCGACCCTGACAGAATGCCAGAAAAACGCATCAGTTCGTCACCAGCATTAAGCAAATTCTGTAAGTTTTCGATAACAGGCAGGCCCGCGCCGACGTTGGTGTCATACAAGAATTTACGGCATGATTTTGCTGCTGCTGCGCGCATCTGACGGTAGTAATTCATTGATGAGGTATTGGCTTTCTTATTTGGCGTGACGACATGGAAACCGTCCGCCAGGAAATCTGCATATTGATCCGCCACGGCTTGGCTAGAGGTACAATCGACAATCACCGGATTGAGCAAATGATACTCTTTTACCAAGCGAATCAAGCGGCTGAGATTAAACGGCTCTTTCACTTCGGCCAGCTCGTGACGCCAGTTATCCAGCGCAATGCCGTGCACATTGGTCAACATGGCTTTGGAGTTGGCAATGCCGCACACGCGCAAATCTATATGACGCTGTTTCAGCCATGGCTGCTGGCGATAGATTTGTTCGATTAATGCCCCGCCGACCCCGCCGACACCAATGACAAACACTTCAATCACCTGATCGGTATTGAACAACATTTGGTGGCAAACACGCACCCCGGTAGTGGCGGAATCATTGCTGACCACCACAGAGATAGAGCGCTCGGACGAGCCTTGCGCAATCGCGATGATATTAATATTAGCGCGAGCCAACGCCGAGAAGAAGCGAGCTGAAATACCGCGCAGGGTGCGCATGCCATCACCGACGACCGAGATAACCGCCAGATGCTCCATAACATCCAATGGCTCTAAGAGGCCGTCTTTTAATTCCAGATAAAACTCTTCTTCCAATGCTTTGCGGGCGCGGATTAACTCGCTTTGTGGCACGCAAAAACTGATGCTGTACTCAGAAGAAGATTGGGTGATAAGCACCACTGAAATACCGCTGCGTGACATCACGGCAAAGACGCGGGCCGCCATACCGACCATGCCTTTCATTCCAGGGCCAGACACGTTAATCATCGCCATATTATTCAGGTTGGTGATGCCTTTAACCGGGAAGCCGTCATCACTGCTTTCACCACCAATGAGGGTGCCGGGGGCTTGCGGGTTAGAGGTATTTTTAATCAAGCAAGGAATTTGGAACTGAGCAATAGGGGCGATAGTGCGGGGATGGAGAACCGAAGCGCCAAAATAGGACAACTCCATCGCCTCCTGATATGACATCGATTTCAATAATCGGGCATCAGGTACCACCCGTGGGTCGCAAGTATAGACCCCATCAACATCAGTCCAGATTTCACAACAATCAGCGCGTAAACAAGCAGCCAACACAGCAGCAGAATAGTCGGAACCATTGCGCCCCAGCACCACCAACTCCCCTTTGTCATTACCGGCAGTGAAACCGGCCATCAGGATGATATGGTCAGTTGGGATCTTGCTAGAGCCGATGCGGTGGGTAGATTCAGTGATATCAACCGTAGATTCGAGATAATGGCCCTGTGCCAGCAATTTCTCGACCGGATTAATTACGCTAACCTGATAACCTTTGGCTTGGAATAATGCTTCCATGATAGCGATAGAGAGTTTTTCGCCACGGCAGATAATGGCGGCATTGATGCTATCAGGGCATTGGCCAAGCAACGAGATACCATGCAGGACGTGTTTGAGTTGCGCAAACTCATGGGCCACCAGCGCTTTTAAACGCTCATAGTCAAAGCCCGGTTGAGCATCAGCCAATCCCCGCAGCAACTCGGAAAAAATTCGCTCAGCATCGCTGATGTTCGGCGAGATATCTTGCCCGGCCACCATTTTGTCGATCATCGCGACCAGATGGTTGGTAATTTTCGCGGGAGCGGATAATACCGTCGCCACTTGTCCCTGCCGCGCATTACTTTCGATGATATCGGCAACCCGCATAAAGCGTTCTGCATTTGCTACTGATGTCCCGCCAAATTTCAGCACTCGCATTTCTGATTCTCTCCCGCTTTCGCGCTTTTTTTATCGCAAACTTTTTTGCAAAGATTTGATTGAAAAAAAAAGCCCGCACTGTCTAGGTGCGGGCTTTTTTCTGTTGTTTCCTGTACGCGTCAGCCCGCCCCGTAACCTGTGGTTTCGGTGGTGGTAATAATTGTTGTATTCAGGCTGATGTATAGCATTTCGTCTGTCTGTCTCATTAATAATATGTCTCTACCTCTATTGGTTAAAGCAATCGGCCTCTCAAGTCAAATTTTTTCAGTCGCCCAGCTCAAGAAACTAACCATTCCTAGGTGAGTTATTATTTCATCATGACAGCAGAATTCGGTGATACGCACAAATAAAAAAACAAATAATGCAGACAATAAAACCATGAAACTACATTTAACCAACATAATATATTTTGCGGTTTTTTTTACTTAGCTGAGAGCTTTTCACTTAACTAAGATAGAGAAGACGGTGACAGATAATTGATATAATTTTTAAAGCGAGCAACAACGCTATCTTTTACAGGGCCGCTTTTCACCCAAGTGATTAAAAAAGAAACAAAAATAAAAACCTCGCCACCGCCCTTTACATTTAACTAACATTGATGATAATTCTTCTAATGTTTTTAGTCGAAATAGACCATTGATAAGAAAAGTAGGCTCATTGGTACTATGACGAAAGAATATTGATTTTTAACAATAAAAATCAACAAATTAGAAAATTCATTTTTTTGTTACGTCTGGCCTGCGATTTTTAATATTAATAACACTGAATCGACCACATAATTTAACCCACTTTGGCTTAAGCTGGTATTCTTGTAAGTCTTTTTCACAAAAGTGTTAACGTGCTACAATTGAATTTGATATATGTCAACAAAGCGTAGTTTTGTTGGGTGGTACATTCGGCTCACACTGTTATATTGCTGTTAATAGGGTTAGGATATGCGCCGCTTTTGTCACCTTTGGGGCTGTAGGGAGTAACACCCCGACCAAGCTAGTGATGTTGTTGACGTTGATGGAAAGTGCATCAAGAACGCGTTTACGTACTTTAGTCATGTGATGAACGGGATGACGAGTAACTAGTCAATAAAAATCCTAATATAACAAAGACTTTTGTACTTCCTATTTCTATTTTGTTGGCAATTTTAGGTAGCAAACATGCAGACCCCGCACATTCTGATCGTAGAAGACGAGATAGTTACTCGTAACACCCTGAAGAGCATTTTCGAGGCGGAAGGCTATGTTGTTCATGAGGCCAATGACGGCGCAGAAATGCACCACATTTTGTCTGAGAATGATATCAACTTAGTTATCATGGACATCAATCTGCCGGGCAAAAATGGCCTGTTGCTGGCACGGGAACTTCGTGAACAAGCAAGTGTTGCCCTAATGTTCCTGACCGGTCGTGATAACGAAGTAGATAAGATCCTTGGCTTGGAAATTGGTGCTGATGATTACATCACCAAACCTTTCAACCCGCGCGAATTAACCATTCGGGCACGCAACTTGCTGTCACGTACCATGAATTTGGGTAATGTTGGCGAAGAGCGCCGCTTGGTTGAGAGCTATAAATTTAATGGCTGGGAACTGGATATTAATAGCCGTTCACTGATAAGCCCTACTGGCGAGCAGTATAAACTGCCACGTAGTGAGTTCCGCGCCATGCTTCACTTCTGCGAAAATCCGGGCAAGATCCAATCCCGTGGCGAATTGCTGAAGAAAATGACCGGTCGCGAGTTGAAACCGCATGACCGTACTGTTGACGTGACTATCCGTCGTATTCGTAAGCATTTTGAATCTACGCCGGACACCCCAGAGATCATCGCGACTATCCACGGCGAAGGTTATCGTTTCTGTGGTGACCTGGAAGAGTAACTCTCTGACATGTCTACAATAAAAAGCCAGCACTCACATGCTGGCTTTTTTACCCGTCCTACTTCAAGCTGCATGTGTGTTGGCTGCTTTCGCTCACCCGAATCATTGACTGGCGTCAACTCATCGGGATTAATGAGCCTCATCCTTGAGGCTCACCCTTGAGGCTCACCCTGCGGGCTAGCATAAATGCTGTTCAAATCGGTTCCCGACCGATTTGTCTCTCAATTGCCGCCTTCCTGCAACTCGAATTATTTAGTGTATATACTCCCTATTTCTTATCTTCCCACGGCATAATAGGCACCGCGCTTATGGCGTTTTTCGGTGAACCGTCAACAATTCTGTCGGAGTAAGTCAGGTAAATTAAGGCATTACGTTTCGGGTCATAGAAACGAACTACCTGTAGCTTTTTAAAGACTAATGAAGTTCGCTTCTGGAAAACTACAGTACCGTCAGATTTCTTGTTCTTAATTTTGTCACTTAACTCAATCGGCCCCACTTGCTGGCAAGAGATTGCCGCATCAGAAGTATCTTCAGCTAACCCTAAGCCCCCTTTGATACCACCGGTTTTTGCCCGGCTGATATAACAAGTTACATTTTTAACATCGGGGTCATCAAAGGCCTCAACCACGATCTTATGGTCAGGCCCCAGTAATTTAAATACCGTGTCAACCGAGCCAATTTCCTCTGCATGGGCCATTATTGATCCCAAAGAAAGTATGCAACCAAGGAATATCCAATTTTTTTTCATACACTTACTCCAAACTACTGAATAACGTTATCTAATGTTAAAAGATTTCGCTAATAATAAAATACTGGTTAAAAAGTCACTTTATAAATCTTAGATGCTTTTTTAACACACAATGGCAGTAAATTCTTAAGCAGTCGGGAACATAAAAAGTTGCTACTATGCGCCAGAGCTATTCTTTTCATATGACTAATACCCTAAATTTAGGCCGCTTTACGAGGAAGATCTATGGATCAAGCCAGTATCATTCGTGATTTGCTTAGCTGGCTAGAAAGTCATTTAGACCAGCCTTTAGCATTGGACAATGTCGCCGCCAAAGCAGGTTATTCAAAATGGCATTTACAGCGAATGTTCAAAGATGTCACCGGGAATGCTATCGGTGCGTATATCCGTGCCAGAAGGCTGTCTAAAGCCGCTGTCGCATTGCGATTAACCAGCCGCCCTATTCTGGATATTGCTCTGCAATATCGTTTTGACTCACAGCAAACTTTCACTCGTGCTTTTAAGAAACAGTTTGCGCAAACACCTGCGTTGTACCGCCGGGCTGAAGATTGGCATTCAGCCGGAATATGTCCACCGATTCGGCTAGGGGAATATACGCTACCTCAACCAGAATTCATTACTTTACCTGAGCAGCATTTGGTGGGGCTAACACAGAGCTATTCTTGTACTCTTGAGCAAATATCGACTCATCGTACTCAATTGCGATCGCATTTCTGGCAACAGTATCTTGGTGACGCAGACCATTTGCCGCCCGTACTTTATGGCTTACATCACTCCCGACCAAATCAGGAGAAAGATGATGAGCAAGAGATTTTCTACACTACCGCCATTGAGCCACAACATGTGCCGGGTAATGTGCAGGAAGGGCAACCGGTTATCTTACAAGGTGGCGAATATGTGCAGTTTAGCTATGACGGGCCACTAGAAGGGTTGCAGAACTTCATCCTGACACTGTATGGCACCTGTTTACCACAGTTAGAATTAACCCGTCGGCGTGGATACGATATCGAGCGATTCTTCCCTCAAGGGAAGCCGAAAGATGGGCCTCCGGCCTCACTCAAGTGTGAATATCTCATTCCTATCAAGCGTTAACGCTGTAGCTCATCCAGTGCTGGCATATCCAAGTGGGCGGTATCGCCAGCACTTTCAATCACCCAACCCGAAGCCAGCCATGGGCTTTCCTGATAATCAACCCGTGATAGCGAACAGTTGCGCAAACGCAGCCGCCGTTCAGCATGAGCCGGCAACCCCAGCAAAGTGCTCAATAAGCACCCCAGAGCCATACCGTGGCTGACTAACAACGGTTTACTCCCCTCAGGTAGCTCTCGACAACTATTCAGTGCCGCATGCATTCGCCGCCCCAACTCGGCCATCGACTCACCTTCAGGAATTCGAGCACCTTCTGTGCCATTGACCATCTGCTTGCGCCACTGTTCTTCTTCCGGTGTTAAGCCCTCTATCGGGCGCGTTTCCAGCACGCCCATGTTCAGTTCACGCAGGCGCGGGTCTGTGACTATTTTTAGCCCACAAGCATCGGCGATAATTTTGGCCGTCTGCTGCGTACGACCCAGGTCGCTGGTAATAATATGGGTGATCCCTTGGCTGCGAACCCGTTGCGCCACCAGCTCTGCCTGACGAACTCCAGTGTCGGTCAGCGGACTGTCCGATTGGCCCTGAATGCGGCGTGCCGCGTTCCATATAGTTTCGCCGTGGCGCACGAGATATACCTGTAACATGTCATTTTTCCGTTATACTGCGTGAAATAAACACAAAACTATTACGTGGATTCTTAACTCATTATGTACCATGTTGTTGCCGCAACTACCAACCCTGCAAAGATTAAGGCTATCAGCTTCGCTTTCGATGACGTTTATGGCCCCGGTCAGTATCGCATTGAAGGTATCAATGTCGATAGCGGTGTTCCCCTACAACCAATCGGCAGTTCTGAGACGCGCACCGGCGCCAGACAGCGCGTGCACAATGCACGTCAGATTCGCCCTGAGGCAGATTTTTGGGTCGGGGTTGAAGCCGGTATTGAAGATAATATGACCTTTGCCTGGATAGTAATTGAACACTTACAGTTGCGGGGAGAATCCCGTTCTGCCAGCTTGATGCTGCCCGATATTATATTGCAAGGGATTCGCCAAGGCCGTGAGCTGGGCGACGAAATGGCAGATTTAACCGGTATATCCAATGTAAAACACCAGGGCGGTGCCATCGGTATTTTTACCAACGGCAAATTGACCCGTACCAGTGTTTACCATCAGGCATTACTGTTGGCGCTGGTGCCCTTTCATAATGAGATTTACCAACGCTCAGTATTATAGGGCTAAGTTTAGGACGATTTGTTTGTCAATAATTGGGCTTCAAGCCAGCTCTTTAACTCTGGAGGAGCGGCTTTCAGGCTATTGGAGCCGCGCGTGATAGTCGCAATCCCTGCGCCCAACTGATTCTTGAGTTCCCGCTGACTTAATTCCCCCCGCATTAACTCCTCAATAATACGCACTCGCGTCCCTAAAGCAGTGCGCTCATCAGGTGTCAGCATCAATTGCAGTAGCGGTAAATGGAGGTCTTGCGCAATGGCGTCTTGTAACAGCGCAACAAAAGTCAGCCAGTGCTGATTATCTTCAGTCGACAGATTCGGATCGGTCAATCGTAGTTTTGTCATGATAGGAAAAGCCGCCATACTATTTAACTAGTACAACAGCTTATCATAACCTCAGATATAGCCAAAGAACTTGGCATTGCGGCAGGTGTAGCTAACACCGCCGCAGCGTCAAGGACGACTAGCCCCCTCAAAGTCATTGGCGTTGCGGCAAGGCAGCAAGCGAGCAAACCCCGATGAGCTTACTCCAGTAAGTGATTCGGGTGAGCAAGCGCTGCTAACACCGCCGCAGCGTCAAGGACGAAGAGGATCAGTAGCGCCGCTGCCACTCGGCATCACTCAGCACCTTAGCCGGGCGATTCATAAAGTGACGATAAAAAGCATCATACGCCAAGACGTTTTTTACATAGCCGCGCGTTTCTGAGAACGGAATGCTTTCGATAAATGCCACGGCATCCACCTGTCCACTGCTATTTCCCAACCAGGTATTCACCCGCGATGGGCCGGCGTTATAGGCTGCACTGGATAAAATCCGATTGCGCCCAAATTGCTGATAAACCTCTTCCAGATAGCTGGTGCCAATCTCAATGTTAGTGACAGGGTCGAGCAACTGGCTGCTGTTCACATAACCGGGGATGTTATTCAGTTTGACCGTGTGTTCCGCAGTCCGCGGCATCACCTGCATCAGACCTGCCGCCCCGACGGGCGATTGTGCTTTCGGGTTCCAGGCACTTTCCTGACGAGCTATTGCCATTGCATAACTTGGAGTTATTCCTTTGCCTTCAGTCGCCTGACGGAATTCTTTTGGCCAAGCCAGTGGGAAGCGCTCTTCCAGATGATCCCATAATTTGGCCACAATGGTCGCCTGAACACTCAAGTCAGCCCATTTTTGGTCAAATGCATAGCGCGCCAGTGCTTCCTGCTCCGGTTTGCTGCGGCTGGCGACCAAATAGCTCCACTCATTGCGGGCCAAATTGTCCATATTCCAATACATTAACTCGCGCACCCGGGCAATTTCAGGCCGCTGCGCCAGTGAAGCATCAGGTTTGGTGGCCACTTCAACATTAATCGGGTAAGGCACCCCCAGTTTTTGCGCGGCGACCATCGGATAGAAACCGCGCTCCTGCATCAGGCTACGCAGAATGGCTTCGCCCTCGGCTTTCTTACCCTGCTCCAGCAACAATGTGGCACGCCAGTAGCGCCACTCATCTTTATTTTGTGCCTCTGCCGGTAAACGGGCCATCCAGGCCGCTAATCCTTGGCGATCGCCGGTGCCCAGCGACATACGGATGCGGCGCTCCAGCAACGGGGTGGAATGGCTACGCAAAGTGACTTGATCACGCCATTTGGCTTGCTCGTAATTCGCATCATTGCCCATTAGACGCCAGGCCACTGCTTCTTCCAGTTCCAGCTTCTCGCTGTCACTCATTTTTTGCAGCCGCGCCAGCGTTGGGATCATCGCACGCGCATTTTCCACGTCCTGCCGTGCCAGCCGGGTAAAGGCAATGATAGTGGCTGAGCGGGTAAAATCTGTCGGCCCGACAGTTCGAGCAAAACTTTCGACACTGGCCGGGTCACTTTGCAATTTTGCCAGTGCCGTGCCCATGGTCTGATAATCGGCTGGCAGTTGCTTGAGTAAGTAACTCACCAAACTGGCATTACCTTCTTTCAGCGCCAGCTTCATACGCGCCAATGTTGCCAATGGGGTTTGATGCCCGGCTTGTTGCCAGACACTGAATAATTTATCGCAGCTACCCGGTAGCGTCTGGCCGTTGAGCCAAATCTCGCTGGCACCATCCCAGGCGACTTGCTGCTCGCCAGTGGCCCATTTGGCATAGTAATAATTACAGCGAGCTGCCGCCGGTTTAGGGGCTTGTGGACTGAACGCCAATAACCCGCGCCAATCCTCACGACGCGCCAGCTCGTTAACAAAACGGGATGATAGCGAACTTGCTGGCGGCAATGTGGGGTTCCGAGTCAGAAAATCGGTCACTTGCGCCGCACTCAATTGGCTTAAATCTTGCGTTAACTGGCGGTATTCCAGATACGGATACAGCGGATATTCACGCAATGTGGGCATCAGTTGCGCCACGGTATCCATCTGATTGCTGTCCCAAGCCAGTTTAACTTGCTGATAGCGTTGCCGTTGGGCATCAATGGAGTCGGCAAATGCCACTCCTGAGGTCGTCACCAGACACACGCCAATCGCCAGATATCGCCACTTGTCCATACTCACTGTTTCCTCACTGGTTGTTGGCTACTGCATTTTGCTTACCGCAACTTCTGATTAGCATAGTCATGATTAGTTCCGGCAGCAGGACATACTAACTAAGAGTTTCACCTGATAGCCAGCGATTACACCTACAAATGGGCAAGGATAATTAATCTTTCTGAGTGATGATTGAAATGATGGATGATATTCAGGACATTGGGAAATATAAGTCACAGAAAAATTTTCTTAGAATTAACTTATTATTCAATATGTTATTAGATAATTATGACCGATAATTTCGATTTTATTATCTCAGATCAAGACGCTATTTTGATAAAAATCTACTATCCTTGCTTAATATAACTATGTTGATATAAACATATCATTCAGAATCATTTTTTTGTCTTTTAATAAAAATCAAATAATTTAGGAGCAGGATTTTTCACGGAAGAGCATTTGCTGCCCTGCGCCGTTACCTCGACGGTAATGAGATGAAAAACAGATAGATTTCAGATTTTTAATTTTTAAGAAGGTTCTTTCAATGCAAAATTCATCAAACCCCAAACCCGCCTCGCCGCCAGAAGGCCAGGCTTGGTATCAACTCACTGTGGAAGAATCTTTGCAGCAGCTAAAAAGCCGCGAAGAAGGGTTAAGCCAACAAGAAGCCGAAGAACGCCTTAAACAATACGGCCCCAATGCACTACCCGCAAAAAAAAGTAAGCACCCGCTACTGCAATTTCTCGCTCATTTTAATGATGTCCTGATTTACATTCTATTAGCTGCTGCGTTAGTCAAAGGCCTTATGGGCCACTCGGTCGATACCATTATCATTCTTTGTGTCGCCGTCATTAACGCATTAATTGGTTATGTTCAGGAAAACAAAGCCGAGAAGTCACTGAAAAGCATCCAAAATATGCTCTCCAGTAAAGCTGTGGTCATCCGTGATGGCAATGCAAAAACCATTGATGCACAGGATTTGGTGCCGGGGGATATCGTCACATTGAAACCGGGGGATAAAATCCCGGCTGACTTACGGTTACTCGAAGCTCACAACCTCCAGATTGAAGAAGCTATCCTGACCGGTGAATCAACCGTGGTTGAGAAGCAAATTGGGGTGATTGAAAATGAATCAGTGATTGGCGACCGCAAAAACCTGTTGTTCTCGGGCACCACTATCAGTGCCGGTACAGCAAAAGGCGTGGTCATCGCCAGTGGCGGTGATACCGAACTGGGTCATATCAACCAAATGATGTCGACGGTTGAAGCCACCCGCACCCCACTGCTGCAACAAATGGACCGCCTGGGTAAAGCGATTTTCATCCTGATTCTGGTGATGATGGCATTCTTATTTGTCTTCGCCTTTATCCTGCGCGACCTGCCAGTGGATGAGTTGTTGCTGGCGCTGATAAGCCTGGCTGTGGCCTCGGTTCCTGAAGGGTTACCGGCCATTATTTCGATTATTCTGTCTTTGGGTGTGCAAGCAATGGCGCGTAACCGCGCGATTATTCGCAAGCTGCCAACGGTAGAAACCTTGGGTGCCATGACCGTCGTCTGTTCCGATAAAACCGGCACCCTGACGATGAATGAAATGACCGTCAAAGCGGTGATTCTGGCTGACAATTGCTACCGGGTCACCGGTGAAAGCTATGAGCCAGTGGGTAACATTTATCCGGAAGGCAGTGACCAACAAGCCGTTCTCGCCGGGCCGTTAAAAACATTTATCACTGCGGTGAATTTATGTAATGACAGCCAGATTCAAAAGAATGACCAAGGCCATTGGATTATTGTGGGCGGCCCCACCGAAGGCGCACTGAAAGTCTTGGCGGCCAAATCAGGTATTGAACTGGGCCAGGTGACTCAGCACGGTAAAATTCCTTTCGATTCTGCCTATAAATACATGGCAACCAGCCATCAGGTTGAGTCTGAAAGCTGTATCTTCCTGACCGGCGCACCCGATGTGCTGTTTACTTTCTGCCAGCAAGAACTGACGGATAAGGGCGTAATTCCTTTCCGTCGTGATTACTGGGATGCCGAGATGACGCGCTACACCCAGCAGGGCCTGCGCATGTTGGCGGCGGCTTACCGCCCAACAGAACAGACTGTCAGCGAGTTAGAACACAGTGATATCCAGCAAGGCATGGTGTTTGTCGGCATCGCTGGCATGATGGACCCACCGCGCCCTGAAGCTATCGACGCCATTGCTACCTGCCAACAGGCGGGGATTCGCGTGAAGATGATCACCGGCGACCATCAGGAAACCGCGATGGCGATTGGTGCCATGCTGGGCATAGGCAATGGGAAAGACTCCATTACCGGTGGCCAGTTGGAGCATATGGATGATAAAGAACTGGCCGAAGCAGCCGTTCGCTATGATATTTTTGCCCGCACCAGCCCTGAGCATAAACTGCGTCTGGTCAAAGCATTACAAGAGAAAGGCGAAATCGTCGGGATGACCGGCGATGGCGTGAACGATGCACCGGCGCTGAAACAAGCCGATGTGGGCATTGCCATGGGTATCAAAGGCACCGAGGTGACAAAAGAAGCCGCCGATATGGTGCTGTCAGATGATAACTTCGCCACCATAGCCCACGCGGTTGAAGAAGGCCGCCGGGTCTACGATAACCTGAAAAAAACCATTCTGTTTGTGTTGCCGACTAACCTGGCGCAAGGGATGTTAATCATTTTTGCTATCTTGGCTGGTGCGGTGATTCCGCTAACGCCACTGCAAATCCTGTGGATAAACATGGCCACCTCCACCACACTTTCCTTCGGTTTGGCCTTTGAACCGGCAGAAAGAGGCATCATGCGCCGCAACCCACGTGACCCATCAAAACACGTGTTAGACGGCCATGCCATCTGGCGTATCGCGTTTGTCGGCACCTTGATTGCGTGCAGTGCATTCGCCCTGGAAGCCTATATGGAACCACGCGGCTACAGCACTGAATTTATCCGCACCGTGTTGATGCAAACCTTGGTAACCGCGCAGTGGATTTACATGTTTAACTGCCGTGTGATGGATAGATTCCCGCTGAACAAAGAAGTGTTTGTTAACAAGGGATTGTGGTTAGTTTCTGGTGTGCTGATTCTATTGCAGTTAGCTATTATCTATCTGCCGTTTATGAACACCGCTTTCGGTACCGAGCCATTACCGGCTTATTACTGGGGCATCACACTGTTGGTCTCTATCGCCATCTTCTTAATTGTAGAAGTCGAAAAATGGGTCATCGGGCGCTTCAAACGCGGCTAGAATCCTATCTGATATCAATCAGTTATCCAATCAAGCCCGGCTATTCCGCCGGGCTTTTTTTATGCATCGCAAAGATAACTTAAGATAAATCTCACATTGCGGATGCCACCAACGGGAAGCGCAAAAAATGAAGGCGGCAAACGAGGAAATCCCGATGAGCTGACACTGGTCAGTGATTCGGGTGCGTGAGAGCAGCCAACACCCCTGCGACTTGAAAGATGACGGGTATAGTAAAACGGGCTACACTCCGCACCAGATATCCTAATAAAAACTGATCTAGAGAGGCTGAGGCAACGTGGCTCAATACGTCTATTCTATGCATCGTGTCGGTAAAGTAGTTCCACCGAAACGGCATATTCTGAAAAACATCTCCCTGAGTTTCTTCCCTGGGGCAAAAATTGGTGTGCTGGGTCTTAACGGCTCCGGTAAATCCACCCTGTTGCGCATTATGGCTGGCATTGATACTGACATTGAGGGTGAAGCGCGCCCACAACCCGGCATCAAAATCGGTTACCTGCCACAGGAACCAAAACTGAATCTTGAACAAACAGTGCGCGAGTCGGTTGAAGAAGCCGTCGGCGAAGTGAAGCGCGCCCTGACCCGTTTAGATGAAGTTTATGCGCTCTATGCCGATCCTGATGCTGATTTCGATAAGTTAGCGAAAGAGCAAGGTGAGCTAGAAGCCATTATTCAATCCCACGACGGTCATAATCTGGATAACCAGTTAGAACGTGCGGCTGATGCTCTGCGTTTGCCACCTTGGGATGCAAAAATTGCCAATTTATCCGGTGGTGAGCGCCGCCGTGTCGCCATCTGCCGCCTGCTGCTGGAAAAACCAGACATGCTGCTGCTGGATGAACCGACCAACCACTTGGATGCTGAATCCGTGGCATGGCTGGAGCGATTCCTGCATGATTATGAAGGCACTGTGGTCGCCATCACCCATGACCGTTACTTCCTCGATAACGTCGCGGGTTGGATTCTGGAGTTGGACCGTGGTGAAGGTATTCCATGGGAAGGCAACTATTCCTCATGGCTGGAACAAAAAGACGCCCGTCTGGCGTTGGAAGCCTCTTCTGAAGCTGCTCGTCGTAAATCTATTGAGAAAGAGCTGGAATGGGTTCGCCAAAACCCTAAAGGCCGTCAGGCGAAAGGTAAAGCGCGTCTGGCTCGCTTTGAAGAACTTAACAGCGTTGAATACCAAAAACGTAACGAAACCAGCGAGTTGTTTATTCCGCCTGGCCCACGTTTAGGTGATAAAGTGCTGGAAGTTGAGCATCTGAGCAAGTCTTACGGCGACCGTGTGCTGATTGACGATTTGACCTTTGCGCTGCCAAAAGGCGCGATAGTCGGGATCATCGGGCCGAACGGTGCGGGTAAATCCACCCTGTTCCGCATGTTATCGGGCCAGGAGCAACCGGACTCCGGCACAATCTCACTGGGTGATACCGTGCAATTGGCCTCGGTTGATCAGTTCCGTGACAACATGGATGGCAGTAAAACCGTGTGGGAAGAAGTTTCCGGCGGTCAGGACATCATGAAGATCGGCAACTTTGAAATTCCAAGCCGCGCCTATGTTGGCCGCTTTAACTTTAAAGGCATTGATCAGGGCAAACGGGTGGGCGAACTGTCCGGTGGTGAGCGCGGCCGTATCCATTTGGCCAAATTGCTCCAGGTGGGCGGCAACATGTTGCTGCTCGATGAACCGACCAATGATCTGGACATCGAAACCTTACGCGCGCTGGAAAACGCCTTACTGGAATTCCCAGGTTGCGCCATGGTTATTTCCCATGACCGCTGGTTCCTTGACCGAATTGCCACTCACATCATCGATTATCAAGATGAGGGTAAAGTGGAATTCTTCGAAGGTAACTTTACTGAATACGAAGAGTGGAAAAAACGCACTCTGGGTGCCGAAGCACTGGAACCACACCGTATTAAGTATAAGAAAATGACCAAATAGTTTTTGATTATTATCTAGACTAAGGGCCTGCAATTGCAGGCCTTTTTCATAGGAAAGGGGCCTATCTATCACTCAAGATATTTCCAGCCCTTGCACATAATCCTCAAATACCGGGTGCCCAATCACCACATCTATAAAGCAACTGAGTGCTGGAGAGTTCAGCTTGCGGCTCGGGTAGACCAAATACAGCTCATTTCCCTCCGCTTGCCACTGTGGCAAAACTTCAATTAACTGCCGACTGGCGACCACTTCGCGGCTTAGAAATGCGGGCAATAGCGTAATCCCCCCGCCATTCAGCGCACACTCACGGGCATATAACAAATTATCAGTCACATGCAGCGCAGGAACCTGCCAGCGATAAAACTCATCTTCATAGCGTAAAATCAGCGCCTGCCAGGCACGATGGGCAATGCAGCGGTGGGTATCGAGCTGACGTGGATGAAGCAATGGCGGGTGTTGGGCCAGATAAGCGGAGGAAGCCAAAAGATAACGCGGCGCGTATCCTAATCGCCGACCAATCAGTGACGAATCCTGCGGTTTACCGGTGCGTAGCGCCACATCAAAGCCGTCCTCGACCAAATCAACCATAGTATCTGACACCAAAACCTCCAGCAGAACATCAGGATATTGCTGCTGAAAATCTGTCGCCAACTGTGCCAACAACGTTGCTCCCAGCCCTGCGGGGGTCGAAATACGCAGACGGCCGCTGGGGTTGTCTTTCAGCCGTTGCAGTGCCAAGTCCGCACGTTCGGCGGCTTGCAGCATCTCCTGGCAATGCACCAGATAGCGCTCACCGGCAAAAGTCAGGTTCAACTGACGGGTGGTTCTGTTCAATAAGCGAATCCCCAAATTCTGCTCGAGCTGACTCACCCGCTGGCTGACGCTAGATTTAGGTAAACCCACCATTGCGGCGGCGCGGGTGAAGCTGCCGCATTCCGCGACCTTGGCGAACAGCGCCATATCCTGTAATTGCTTAAACATAATTGAGTTGCTTAAACATAATTGTTTATCTCAGGCGAACACTGCGTTATTGATTGTCCATCTTATCACTCTGCTTAGAAAGGTCTAGACTCAGTGGATAGGCTAAACAGGAGCAGGAAAATCACCATGTCAATTAAAGCTATTGCGGTAAATCCGCAACAACCCGCTGATTTTATTGAAATCACTTTAGATTCCCTCACGCCCGGCGCATTTGATTTGCTGGTTGAGGTCAAAGCCGCTTCCATCAATCCGGTGGATACCAAGGTTCATGGCGGTCTGAAGAAAAATGGTCTGCCACAGCCGCGCATTCTGGGTTGGGATGCCGCCGGTGTGGTGGTCAGTGTGGGTGAGAAAGTCACCGGTTTCCGTGTCGGTGACCAAGTTTGGTATGCCGGTGATATCACCCGCCCCGGCAGCAACGCCACTCAGCAGTTGGTCGACGCCCGCATTGCCGCCCATAAGCCGCGCTCATTGAATTGGGCACAGGCCGCCGCCCTGCCGCTAACCGCCATCACCGCGTGGGAAGCGCTGTTCGAACACCTGAAAATTCAACAGGCTAGCGCGGATCAAAGTCTGCTAATTATTGGTGGAGCCGGTGGCGTTGGCTCCCTGGCAATCCCTCTGGCGGCCTTGCGCAGCCCGGTCAAAGTGATTGCGACTGCATCACGCCCAGAGTCAGCCGCCTGGTGTCTTGAACGCGGTGCCGACCTGACAGTGGATTACCGCGACCTGAAAGCACAGTTAGCAAAAGAAGGCATCGATAAAGTTGATTATATTCTTTGCCTGAATGATACCGACGGGCACTGGCCCGCTATCAGTGAATTGATCGCGCCGCTGGGGCAAATCTGTACCATTGTGGAAAACGAAAAACCGCTGGATCAGAATCAATTGAAGCTGAAAAGCGCCGCCCTGCATTGGGAATTTATGTTCACCCGTAGCATGTTTTCGACGCCGGATATTGCCCAGCAAGGGGAAATTTTAAAGCAAGTCAGTCAGTTAGTGGATGAGGGTAAACTGCAAGGTACTCTGAGTGAAACACTGCATGGCCTGACGGTTGAGAATTTGAAAGCTGCCCACGCGCAAGTCGCAGGCGGGCATATGCAGGGTAAAATCGTGATTGCCTATTAATGATCCTACCCTTCCCGCGCTTCAGTCAATACTGAGGGGCGGGCAAGTCTTTGCAAATCGGCGGCCAATAACTGTTGCACCAGTTCAACACAGCGCAGGAAGCGCGTATCGTAGTCCGCCGATTCAACATGGACATATTCTATGTTATTGCTGCGTAGCATCTGCTCGAGTAAGGTCTGGAAAGATTTGCGGTCGCGGTCACTGCCCAAGCTCCGCAAACCATCAGCCACCCACGGCGTATTGTTTTCCAGCAAAATCACCAGATCAAAGCGATATTCATCAATCAGCGCCTGGACAAATGGGTGCTCCCGCCCTTCATATTTCTTACAAAATGCCTGCGTGGTGACAAAATCGGTGTCAATGAATGCTACTTTATTGGCATATTTTACCGCAAAATCAACATATTGCGCCTGCCCCAGTGCAATTTTGTCATAGTCGGAATATTGCAGCGCCATCTCATCGCCGCCCAAATGAGAGAAAACATAGTCACGGCCATATTCCCACGCACTGGTGGTGTTGAAAATGTTTGCTAACTTATTGACTAAGGTGGATTTTCCACTGGATTCGCCCCCCAATATCGCCACGGTGCGCACGAAAAAGGGCTTCACTTCGGTCGGAATATAATCCCAATAGCGGAAAGGATCACGGCGGATCTGGCGGCCACTGATATTCATAAAGGAGCGCTGCGGATCAATCAGAATAGTTTCAATGCCAAACTGCTCATTATAGTGCGGCGCATCTTGGCTTTCACTGGAGTAAATGAAGTTCGGTACTATGCCTTTCTCATTCATAAACTTTTTGACGCCGTGGCTCCAGACATCCCAACCATGGGGATAAGGCTCAATACCATGCTCGTCAAATGAATGAATATGGATATTTTTCTGATACTTAAAAGTTTGTAATAACCAGCGCAAGCGGTCGCTGACTGTCGGCTGCTGCGACATAGAACTGTTCTCGAACAACTCGCGATCACGGGGTTCATCGAAGCAAAGGATAATATGCAGCTCATCAACCTGGCTACAAGCGCGCTGAATAAGATAGATATGGCCAGTATGCAGTGGGTAAAATTTACCAAACACTACGCCGACTTTTTTCTCGCGGCGCGGAAATTCCAGCTCAAGGTAGCGGTGTAGGGCTTCTAGCTTTTGTGCACTGGGGCTTTTGATTTTGTCATTGAGTAGCTGGCTTAAATAACCTTTGGTCATGCCGCTGGCATCAGCCACCTGCTGTAAAGTACAGCCTTTTTGCTTAATTGCTGTTTTGAGATAGTCGAATTGCAGCATACCGCCTCCTTGTTTAGCGCACTAAACAAAAATAACACAGTATGCGGCAAAATGAACACGACTATAATCAAAGTAATTCGAGTTTCTGGACACATGCAGCTTACTGTTTCTCATGATTGTTTCTGGTTTATATAAAAGACATAGGTTTTTAATACATTTCATATTGATTCATCCCCCTTGCATTTAATCATTAAATATTGTCGTGGCCTTTATATATCAACAAGGTAAGTTCCAACCAATAAAAATTATTATGCGAAACTGGAGAGTGATGTGCAATTATTGCTTTCGCCATTCTAGAACGGTGATATGCGATAAGTATTTTATTATATATGTCAAAGAGGAAATATATTAATTATATATCCGATAAATAAGTTATTTTATACCCTAAATAATGCGAGTTGCGGGAAGGCGGCAATTGAGCAACAAATCGGTCGGGAACCGATTTGAACAGCATTTATGCTAGCCCGCAGGGTGAGCCTCAAGGATGAGGCTCATTAATCCCGATGAGCTTACTCAGGTAAGTGATTCGGGTGAGCGAGAGCAGCTAACGCACATGCAGCTTGAAGTATGACGGGTATATATCCATGCAGTTTAAATCAATTATATCAGCCATGTATGGCGATGATAATTTAAAAGGAGTTTTATACGTCAACAGTACAAGCATAGGCCGCACCATTATTTTGGGGGCCGTGGGTAGATTTAGCCGGGCATTTTGGTGACAGCGATGTCTACACCGTGAGTTTTGACACGGAGTCAGATACGCCCTCATCCTTTGATGTGGAAATAGAATACGCGACAGAATCACATCTTGAGCAGGTCTTTACTATGGGGCCTGGTAATTATCAGATTAAAGCGAGTGGGGCCGGGACAGACAGAATACGATTTAAAAGTCATTCTGTCGGTCAGGTCATTAGAGTTAACTATTAAGTAAAATAAAATCCCATGACTTATTTATGTTTATAAATAATGAAATTCATTTATATAAACACCACGGGATTTTTTAATGAGCATATCCCTTGACTATCTCTAATGCTATCTCCCTTTTAGTAACTCCCTGAGAAAGGATCCCACTGTCAAAGGGCATTGCAGTCATTATTCTAGTAGCAGGCGTTATTTCAGTGCCCTTAAATAACATACTCATTTTCTCACCAATATTCGAACTGATAAAATCAGCGAATTGTTGTACACACTCTTTTTTGTTATCCAGTTCTATAATTACATTATCATTTAAATAAAATATAGGCCTGTTTTCGCGCAGGTATACGCGTTCAACACATTCTTTATCCAGAGAAAAATATTCATCATTGATTTTGTATACTAATAATTGCTGTTCTTTTTTTGTTGCACACGAAGATAACAAAGATAAACAAAGAATAGCAAAAGTGATTTTGTACCGCTTACCCAAATTTTCATCCATAAAAATAAACCTCATTGATGTATATAATTAATGAGCGCTATAAATCTTCCAACACCGCCAGCGCATCGGCCAGTTTTTTCACCCCGAAAACCTGCATATTAGGCAGCGGTTTCTTCGGCATATTGGCATAAGGCACGATAGCGCGTTTAAAACCGTGCTTGGCGGCCTCGGAAATACGCTCTTGACCACTGGGCACCGGGCGAATTTCGCCAGCCAGCCCGACTTCGCCAAAGACCACTAAATCCTGTGGCAGTGGGCGGTCACGCAAACTGGAAACCAGCGACATCAGCAAGGCCAGATCGGCACTGGTTTCTGTCACTTTTACGCCGCCGACCACATTGACGAATACATCTTGATCCGACATCTGCAAACCGCCATGACGGTGTAACACGGCCAGTAAAATTGCCAGCCGATTCTGCTCCAGCCCGACCGCCACCCGGCGCGGGTTCGACATCATCGAGTGATCCACCAGCGCCTGAATCTCGACCAATAATGGGCGCGTCCCTTCCCACACCACCATCACTGAGCTGCCCGCCGTCACTTCATCCCCTCGGCTCAGGAAGATCGCCGACGGGTTACTGACCTCGCGCAGACCTTGCTCGGTCATGGCGAATACGCCCAATTCATTGACCGCACCAAAGCGATTTTTGTGGCTACGCAAAGTGCGAAAACGTGAGTCGCCGTCGCCATCGAGCATCACCGAGCAGTCAATGCAGTGCTCCAAGACTTTCGGCCCCGCCAGCGAACCGTCTTTGGTCACGTGGCCTACCATCACGATGGCAACCCCGCGAGTTTTGGCAAAACGGGTAAGATAAGCTGCGGTTTCACGCACTTGCGCCACACTGCCCGGTGATGATTGGATATCCGCCATATGCATCACCTGGATGGAGTCGATCACCATCAGCCGCGGTTGTTCTTGTTCGGCAATCAGGCAAATCTGCTCAATGCTGGTTTCAGACAGCATATTCAGCCCAGCAGTGGGTAATCCTAGACGGTGCGCGCGCATCGCCACCTGTTGCAATGACTCTTCGCCAGTGACATACAGGGTTTTCATGGTTTCGGACAGTTTACACAGTGTTTGCAGCAGCAGAGTACTTTTCCCCGCACCGGGGTTGCCGCCAATCAGAATGGCACTGCCGGGCACCACGCCGCCGCCCAGCACCCGATCAAACTCAAGAAAACCGGTTGAGAAGCGCGGTAATTCGTCCAGACTGATGTCGGATAATTTCTGAACCCGACTGACTCCGGCATCACCGGCATAGCCGCCAAAACGTTCATTGCGGGTCGAGGATGTTGCCGCCGCCAGCCGAATTTCGGTAATGGTATTCCAGGCATTACAGGCGCTGCATTGCCCCTGCCAGCGCGGGTAATCAGCGCCACATTCATTACAGACGAATGCCCGTTTTGGTGCTTTAGCCACGTTTCACCTCAATCAAATAATCAACATCTGCAGTTATTTTTCGTCACGCTTTAGACTGCCGGTCAGGATACACAGCACACTCAGCAAATCGCCGTGGCGGATAGCTACTTTTGCTTTGGCATAAACCTTTGGTTTAGCATGAAAAGCCAGACCCAGACCGGCGGCTTTCATCATTTTCAGGTCGTTGGCACCATCACCGATTGCCACGGTTTGCGCCACCGGGATATTCAATCTTTCGGCCAGCTTGAGCAGGATGTCGGCTTTGTATTGCGCGTCGACAATCGGCCCCAGCACTTTGCCCGTCAGTTTGCCGTCTTTGATTTCAAGCTCATTGGCGGCCACTTCGACCAGCCGCAGTTTATCGCGCAGATATTCGGCATAATAGGTAAAACCGCCGGAAGCAATCGCCACATGCCAATCTAACGCCTGAAGCTTGCACACTAAGCTGGTCAGCCCCGGCATCAATGGCAATTCGTCACGCACCTGTTTGAGAATATTGGCATCCGCCCCTTTCAGGGCCGCGACGCGCTGGCGCAAACTGGCGGAGAAGTCCAACTCGCCTTGCATCGCGCGCTCCGTGACCGCTGCCACTTCTTCACCAACACCGGCCAACTTGGCAATCTCATCAATACATTCAATTTGGATGGCGGTGGAATCCATGTCCATCACTAACAGGCCCGGTGTGCGCAAATGCGGAATCGCGCCCAAGGGAGCCACATCCAGCCCGCTTTCATCGGCCAGCGTTTTAATGCGCGGAGTCAAACTACCCGCCAAACGGATAACTTGATAATCCTCCACACACCAGGCAGAGACAATCACCATTGCCGCGCCCAGTTGACGTTGGAAATCAGTAATGCGCTTTTTATCCAGTTTTCTGCCGTACAACAGCCAACCTGTATGACCAGCACGATAATCCAGCGGCATAACTTCATCGCCACTGAGTGAAAGTGGCAGACCCGGCCATTGATAGATCTCGGCGGGAAGATCGCAATAGGTCAGACTATTAGACATGAATGGCTCCTGTAAAAAACGGGGTAAAGGCAAGACAAAAGGACGCATCAAGCTATCCTATCGCCCTTGCTTCTGGCAACATAAAGTCATCAAATACGGCAAGGAACCTGCATGGCTAAGGCTAAATTAAAATTCCGATTGCACCGCACCGCCATTGTGTTGATTTGCCTGGCATTATTGGTTTTGCTTATGCAAGGTGCATCCTATTTCAGCCTCAGTCATCAACTCGCCCGCTCGGAGCAGGTTGAAGAGCTGGCAAAAACGTTGGCAAAACAAGTCACTTTCAGCCTGTCGCCGCTGATGGATACCAGTGATGATGATATTGATAGCCAGAAAGTCGATGAAATTCTGCAACAATTGACTCAGTCAAGCCGCATATTGGATGCCAGTGTATATCAGATTGACGGTACTTTGGTTGCCAGCGCGGGAGAGAATGTCAAAGTTCGTGACAGACTGGCTTTGGATGGTAAGCGCCCTGGCAGTTATTTCAATCACCAGATTGTGGAATTAATTCCTGGGAAGAGTGGGCCAACCGGGTTTCTGCGCATGACGCTCGACACCCACGTGCTCGCCACAGAATCCAAGCAAGTGGATAATACCACCAATTTACTGCGGCTGATGATACTGGTGGCGTTGGCTGTCGGCATTATTCTGTCTCGCACCTTGCTGCAAGGTCGCCGTAGCCGCTGGCAGCAATCGCCCTATCTACTGACCGCCAATACGCCAGTGAAAGAAGATGAAAGTGAGGATGAAACGGCGGAGTCAGATAAGAAACCGGATGATAAATAGATTCAGCGGCAGAGAGTTCTGCCGCTGAAGAGAAAAACTCAGTAATAAATTACTCTTTGTCGCCCAGCAAAACAGATTCCAATGCAATCTCAATCATGTCATTGAACGTGGTCTGGCGCTCAGCGGCAGTGGTTTGCTCACCGGTGCGGATATGGTCAGACACGGTGCAGATAGTCAGGGCTTTCGCGCCGAATTCAGCAGCAACACCATAGATACCAGCCGCTTCCATCTCCACACCCAGAATGCCGTATTTCTCCATCACATCAAACATTTGTGGGTCTGGTGTATAGAACAGATCCGCAGAGAAGATGTTGCCCACACGGACATTCAGACCTTTCGCTTTTGCCGCATCAACAGCATTGCGAGTCATGTCGAAATCAGCAATCGCCGCATAATCGTGGTCTTTAAAGCGCAGGCGGTTTACTTTGGAATCAGTACAAGCGCCCATGCCAATAACCACATCGCGCAGTTTAACGTCAGCACGAACCGCACCACAGGAACCCACACGGATGATTTTCTTCACGCCAAAATCAGTGATCAATTCTTTTGTGTAAATGGAGCAAGATGGGATACCCATGCCGTGACCCATGACTGAAATTTTGCGCCCTTTATAGGTGCCAGTGAAACCCAACATGCCACGCACATTGTTCACTTCGCGTACATCTTGCAGGAAAGTTTCGGCGATGAATTTCGCACGCAGCGGGTCCCCTGGCATCAGTACAACGTCAGAAAAATCACCCATTTCAGCATTAATATGTGGCGTTGCCATAATTATTTTCCTTAAAAATCATATAATTAAAATTTATATTACCGAACTATCCATCGGCAATCAAAGCATATTCTTCCCGTAATCCATTGGGGAAAGATCGAAATACTTGGCAACCGTCTGCCCGATATCAGCAAATGTCTCACGATGCCCCAATGAGCCAGGTTTCACTTTCGGGCCGTAAACCAAGACCGGAATATGCTCACGAGTATGGTCGGTGCCCGGCCAAGTTGGGTCACAACCATGGTCAGCAGTCAGGATCAAAATGTCATCTTCTTTTACCAGCGCCATCAACTCTGGCAGACGGCGGTCAAACAATTCCAACGCGGCGGCATAACCCGCAACATCGCGACGGTGACCATAAGAAGAGTCAAAATCAACAAAGTTAGTGAAAACTATGGTGTTGTCACCGGCTTTTTTCATCTCTTCGATGGTGGCATCAAACAGAGCATCCAGACCAGTAGCTTTCACTTTCTGCGTGATCCCGACGTGGGCGTAGATATCGGCAATTTTACCGATAGAAACCACTTCGCCGCTCTTTTCTTCTACCAGTTTTTTCAACACAGTTGGCGCTGGCGGTTCAACAGCCAGATCATGGCGGTTACCGGTACGCTGGAAGTTACCGGGCTTATCGCCAATGAATGGGCGCGCAATCACACGGCCAATATTGTAGCCGCCTTCAGTCAGCTCTTCGCGGGCGATTTCGCACAGTTCATACAGGCGATCGAGGCCAAAAGTCTCTTCATGGCAAGCAATCTGGAACACTGAGTCCGCAGAGGTATAGAAAATCGGTTTCCCGGTTTTCATATGCTCTTCGCCCAGTTGATCAAGAATCACGGTGCCAGAAGAGTGACAGTTACCCAAATAGCCCGGCAAATTGGCGCGTTTAACCAGTTTTTCCAGTAATTCTGGTGGGAAGCTATTCTCCACATCACTGAAATAACCCCAATCGAACAAGACGGGGACACCGGCAATTTCCCAGTGGCCCGATGGAGTATCTTTGCCAGAAGATAATTCGCTGGCATACCCATAAGCGCCAATGATGTCTGCATTTTTATCCAGCCCTACCGGGAATTTACCGGTAGATTCTTCGGCGGCTTTACCTAACCCTAAGCGGCTCAAGTTCGGCAGCTTCAATGGGCCGCTACGGCCGACATCAGCTTCGCCACGGGCGCAGGCCTCGGCGATGTGGCCCAGTGTATCGGCTCCTTCGTCGCCAAATTTCTTAGCATCAGCACTCGCGCCAATACCAAATGAGTCTAATACCATAATAAATGTACGTTTCATCATTTTCTCCTGCATAGGTTCACACGCTGTGCGGCACCTTTAAATAGGGTGTTTATTCAGTGATACGGCGATAAATTACCGGGGTTTCTTCTGGCTTTTTGTCGCCCAGAGTGATTGCTGCCCGCACCGCATCAGCCGCCTGCTGCCAGTCATCTTCATTATTGGCGTGAATCACGGCTAATGGCTGCTGGCCATCAACAGTAGCGCCCAAACGGGCCATATCGGTAAGGCCCACACTGTAATCAATCGGGTCAGTTGCCCGGCGGCGACCACCGCCGAGAGAAACCACGGCCATACCTAATGCTCGGGTATCCATGGCAGTGATGATTCCTGACTGTTCGGTAAATACCGGTTTGCTTAACATCGCGGCGGGTAAATAACTGTCATAACGCTCGACAAAGTCGCTCGGGCCTTTTTGCGCCGCGACCATGCGGCCAAAGATTTCCGCCGCTTTGCCGTTATCCAATACAGTTTGCAACTTAGCACGGGCATCAGCATCATCTTGCGCCAAACCACCGGACAACAGCATCTCGACACACAGCGCCATGGTCACTTCCAGCAGACGCGGATTGCGATATTCACCCGTCAGGAAGCGCACCGCTTCACGCACTTCAACCGCATTACCGGCGCTGGAAGCCAAAACCTGATTCATGTCGGTCAGCAGCGCGGTAGTTTTACAACCCGCCCCATTCGCGACACCGACAATGGCCTTGGCTAAATCCTCAGATAGCTGATAAGTCGGCATAAATGCACCCGACCCCACTTTGACATCCATTACCAGCGCATCCAGCCCTTCAGCCAGCTTTTTAGCCAGAATAGAGGCGGTAATCAGCGGAATGGAATCCACCGTGGCGGTGATATCGCGCGTTGCATAAAAACGTTTATCTGCCGGTGCCAGTGAACTGGTTTGGCCAATGATGGCGACGCCGACATCCTGAATAATTTTGCGGAATGCACTGTCATCGGGGAAAATATCAAAACCGGGGATAGCTTCCAGTTTGTCCAAAGTCCCGCCGGTGTGGCCCAAACCACGGCCCGAAATCATTGGTACATAGCCGCCGCAAGCCGCCACCATTGGGCCGAGCATCAAGGAAGTCACATCACCCACGCCGCCGGTGGAGTGCTTGTCCACAATCGGGCCGTTAAGATTTAAACTTTTCCAGTTCAGAACTGTGCCCGAATCGCGCATTGCCATGGTGAGCGCCACACGTTCGGGCATGCTCATATCATGGAAATAAATAGTCATCGCCAGAGCAGCAATTTGCCCTTCGGAAACCACGTTATCGCGAATGCCATTGATAAAGAAACGAATTTCTTCTTCGCTCAGTGTCTGGCCGTCGCGTTTTTTACGGATAATTTCTTGTGCGAGAAACAAGGTATCCCCCTGCTTATGAAATAAAAGCAGCACAGCAGACAACATAGCCCGCAGTGCATCTGCTCAGTTCAATGACTGAGATAATGATTAGTAGCCGGTGGTTTTGCTGTTGCTCTGATGACCTAACGTCGTCAATAAGCTACCTAGCAGACTGGATGCGCCAAAACGGAAATGGCGCGCATCAGCCCAACCTTCACCCATTAATTGATCAGCCAGCTGTAGGAATTCCGCCGCGTCTTGCGCAGTACGCACGCCACCCGCCGGTTTAAAGCCCACGGTTTTCGCCACGCCCAAGTCACGGATGGTGCGCATCATGATACTGGCACTTTCCAGCGTGGCATTTACCGGCACTTTACCCGTGGAGGTTTTAATGAAATCTGCCCCGGCTTTGATAGCAATCTCGGAAGCCTGGCGAATCAAATGTTCTTGCTTTAACTCACCGGTTTCAATGATAACTTTCAGCAGCACATTGGCCGCTGCACAAGCATCTTTGCACTGTTTCACCAGTTCAAAACCGACTTTATCATTACCCGCCATTAAGGCGCGGTAAGGGAAAACCACATCCACTTCATCAGCACCGTAGGCGATCGCCGCCTGGGTTTCCGCCAGAGCGATGGCTATATCATCATTGCCGTGAGGGAAATTGGTGACCGTGGCAATGCGGATTTCAGGTGTTCCCTGTTCACGTAATGTTTTACGCGCAATAGGAATAAAGCGAGGATAAATACAAATTGCCGCGGTATTACCGGCAGGACTTTTAGCCTGATGACACAGAGCAATAACCTTATCGTCGGTATCGTCATCATTCAGGGTGGTTAAATCCATCAAACTCAGTGCGCGTTTGGCATAGCCGTTGAGATTCGCACAGGCGGTTAAATCGGTCATAAAACTCTCCAACACTATTTCAGCCCCGGCACCTTGCCAAAGCTGAGCATTTATTTATGAGCCGTATATACCCGTCATACTTCAAGCTGCATGTGCGTTGGCTGCCGTCGTTCACCCCAGTCACTTACTGGTGTAAGCTCTTGGGGATTCGCTCAGTTGCCGCCTTCCTGCAACTCAAATTATTTAGGGTATAGCTCTGGCTCAATACGTTGGCGAGCGGACTTGGTTCCTTGAAGATAGCCCCGTATGGGTGGCAATTGAGATCCATCTCACCGCACTAACTTGTCGCTCTATTTGAACACGTTATCAGCACATGAGATGTGTTCGAATTCACACTAATCAATAGTAACTTGTAACGAAACGAGATTATATGTGATTGGAATCACAAAATAACCTGATTTATGGCTTTATGCCAGTAAATGCCCACTTGCATCAAGGATAGCTTATGGGCAGAAATACGCAGGATTATGGGCCATCTTATCAAGACGGCCCTGTGGCAAAATTACAGGGCCAGGAAGAAACCGGCAATAGTGGCACTCATCAAATTAGACAGAGTCCCTGCGGCCACCGCTTTCAGTCCAAAACGCGCGATATCATGGCGGCGGTTCGGTGCCATACTGCCTAATCCACCCAACAAAATGGCGACAGAAGACAAGTTGGCAAAACCACACAATGCAAAGGAGATAATGGCCTTCGAATGGTCAGAAAGTACCTGTAAACCAGCCGCGCGCACCAACTCTTCGGCTTGTAGATACTGACCGAAATTCATGAATGCCACGAATTCGTTCACAATAATCTTCTGGCCGATAAAGGAACCAGCCACCATCGCCTCGCTCCAGGGAATGCCGATCAGATAGGCAATAGGAGAGAACACCCAGCCGAGGATAAGCTCCATAGAGAGTTGTGGATAATCAAACCAGCCGCCAATCCCACCGAGAATGCCGTTTAGCAATGCAATCAAGGCAATAAAGGCCAGTAACATCGCCCCAACATTCAGTGCCAGTTGCAGACCGGAAGCCGCGCCCGATGCCGCAGCATCAATGACGTTAGCCGGCCGGTCATCTTCAGCAATTAAGGTGGCCGCATCCACATTATCGCGGGTTGTTTCAGTTTCTGGCACCATTAATTTTGCGAATAGCAGCCCACCGGGTGCGGCCATAAAGGAGGCAGCAATCAGATATTCCAGCGGCACGCCCATTTGCGCATAACCGGCTAATACCGAACCGGCGACTGAAGCTAAACCGCCACACATGATTGCGAACAATTCAGATTGCGTCATGGTCGCAATATAGGGGCGCACAACCAACGGAGCTTCTGTTTGTCCAACAAAAATATTGGCCGTTGCAGAAAGAGATTCAGTACGCGAAGTCCCTAGCAGTTTTTGTAGCCCACCACCTAATACTTTAATCACCAATTGCATCACGCCGAGATAATATAAAACGGCAATTAATGAAGAGAAGAAGACAATAACGGGCAATACTCGCAGGGCAAATACAAAACCGCCGCCGCCAAAGACTTCAAACATTTTGTCGGAAACCAAACCGCCAAACATAAATGAAATCCCTTCATTGCCATAAGCAATAACATTCGCGACACCTTCGGACATCCCGCCCAAGATACGACGCCCTAGCGGTACATATAACACCAGCGCACCGATAGCCACCTGGAGAATAAACGCCCCAACTACAGTGCGGATATTAATCGCCCTAAAATTACTTGAAAGAATTACAGCTATTAATATCAGTACTGCCATTCCGACCAAACTCATGAGCATGCTGATAATCCTGTTAATGATTTGTATTAAAATAATGTGGGATGGATTATACCGGCATGATCTGGCGTTCAAACAATCTCGGTCACAAATAAACACAACTAAAAGTAACCGTAAGGTAATTATCGTGACAGGAATCACATTAAAGTAGCAAGCAAAGTGTAGCTCGCTAACTATTAGTGCGATTTATTCAGTGAAATCCAAAATTAGCGTGCGGATTTATCGGCTGGCGGCAATTGAAATAAGCGCTGACTATTGTGCAAAAGGTGAGCAGAAATCTCTTCTGGTGCTTCTTGCCGTAGCTGGCACAATGCAGCGAACACATTAGCTGCTTGCTCTGGCCGATTAGGTTGGCCCTGAAAACCGGCGAGAGGCATATCCGGCGCGTCCGTTTCCAGTAATAATGTAGACAGCGGTAATTCAGCCATGACATTTCGCGTTTTCTGCGCCCGTTCATAAGTGATGGTTCCGCCCACACCAATGTAATAACCCAAGCGAATGAATGCTTGTGCCTGCGCTAAACTGCCCGCAAAACCGTGTATCACCCCCGTGCGTGGTACCGCAGCTTTACGCAATGCTGAGGCCAGTTGATCATGCGAACGGCGCGAATGCAAAATAACCGGGAGACCATGCTGCTTGGCAAGCTTCAACTGGGCGTTTAAAAATGCCAATTGGCGTGGTAACTGCGGCTCATCCATATAGAGATCCAGGCCAATCTCCCCCACCGCCACCAGTTTTTCTGTTTTATCCGCCAGCGCTGTGGCCAGAGTGGCTAAATCAGCTTCCTGATGCTGCGCAATATATAATGGATGCAGACCCAGCGCGGCAAATAATGGCGGATAGTTAGCCGCCAACTCGAGAATACGTGGGAAATAATTCGCACTGACGGCGGGCACAATAATTTGCCGGACATTCGCCGCTGCCGCACTCATTAAGCTGACCGTTTCCGCGCCGCTGAAGGGCGGAAAATCAAAATGGCAGTGTGTATCGATAAAATAGGATGTATCGATAAAATAATGTGTATTGATGACATTCGACACTTGCCCGCTAATCAATGCCATTACGCGCTATCACCTTTGGTTCTCGCCACATCATCCGGCGGCAAGATAACCTCCGCTTGCAGTGACTTCTTTTTGCTTCGTGTCGCTGCCGGAATAATCAGCCCACTGTCTGCCACTGTCATCTGTGGCGGAAGAGCATGATGTGAGATTTTTGCGGCGTCGGCTGGCGCGGTAATATCCGGCGATTGAATGACATCAAATGAAAAATCATCATTATCAATCAACTCGGCCATATCTGGTTGGTTAATATCTTGCGGCTGAATAATACTACGAGAAAGAGAAATCGAAGCTTTCTCACCGTGGATCTCAGACTGAGCCAACTGATCCCGAGGCAGCAGCCAGTGGCCGACAGTGGCCAGAAAATAACGGCCACAACGACGCCCTAAATGATAATCACGATTCAACGCAGGGATCCGGCTCCCTAAAGCATTACTGGCCAGCGGCTTAGGCGGGAAAATTTCGAAAATGCGCAAGTCACCCGGCGGTTTTTCAATAAATTGCTGAATACGATGATAACTCTGCTCATGCTGCTGCATAATTCGCACCAATTGCTGCAAGCTACTTTCACTCAGCCAATGCTCCATCCGCTTCATCCATTGCGGCGTATAATAAGCCTGCGAAGGTACAGTGCGGATGACCACTATTGTATCGGCCCCACGGCGATAAGCTTCTTCGACCGGGATAGCATCACTAATACCGCCATCCAGATAACTAACGCCATCTAAATCAACCCCTTGACGATATAAACCCGGAATAGCACTGGAGGCTTTAATTGCCGGCAACCAACTTTCTCGAGTGGGGGATATATAGGTAGGTTCGAAATCATCACTGCGGCAAGCGCACATGAGAAACTCGCGGCCCTCACGTAGATGCTGTTCGGCTTGATCCATCGCCAGCGGCAATTGCTGGGAGGTGATATCCACCAGCCAATCGAGATCAATCAGGTGCCCACCACGAACAAAACGCAGTGGATTGAAGAAGTTGGCAGTGGTGGTGTAACGGGTAATGACACGGCGCGCATAGCCAGGTTGGCCGCAGATAAAAGCAGAGAGATTTTGTGCGCCAGCGGAGGTGCCAATCATCAGATCAAAAGGGTTAAAGCGGGCGCGCTGGAATTCATCCAGCACACCGGCTGTAAAAATTCCCCGCTGCCCGCCCCCCTCGCAAACCAATGCCATTTTACCGGGTTGGTATGGTTTATAGGCGAGTGGCTCTATATTGCCGAGCGTGATAGGTATTCTGTATCCCACCATCCATCCTTAATTCCGTTACAACAGGTGTTGAGGATACCTCTTCTTGCCTGTACTGTAACCCTCGCCCCGGTCTAAAGGCGTTTACGTCCTGTAAACAAGCTGATGAGAAATAGAATAATACCGACGACAAAAACAACTTTTGCGGCCCAAGCTGCTGTACCGGCTAACCCACCAAAACCTAATGCTGCCGCGATTAGTGCAATAATCAGAAATATAATGCCCCAGCGAAACATAAGCTTCTCCTTCCCGTTTGAAAAAATGACTTCGTAAACTCACGTTCAAAAATCACTCTTTAACTCTTCTGTCTATTTAACAGTAGCGTATTTGACAGAAGTCGTATTATTTGGATTTATTGGATAAGTTATTTGGCTGACTAACTGACTTATTAACGAGTATTTCGCGGGCTATATTGTTGCCCCACGAAATACTCATCAGCCAGGTAATAATTAAGGCTTGATGCTGAGGTCGTTTTTAACGCTTTTTACGCCATCAACGGCTTTAGCAATACTTTCGGCACGTTCGGCCTGAGCTTTATTCTCAACATTACCGGACAATTGCACCACGCCATCAGTCGTTTCTACTTTAACTTTACGTGACGGTACGATGTCATCTGCCAGTAATTTGGCTTTAATTGAACTGGTGGTTGCCGCATCACCAGCATATTCGCTAACTGATTGGGTTTTCTGATCTTTCACATGTAACTTGTCACTGACAGATTTAACGCCTTCAACATTTTTGGCGATATCAACTGCGGTTTCAGCTTCAGCTTGAGAAGTGACAAAACCAGTCAGCGTCACCACACCATGGTTGGTTTCAACTGAAATATCAGTGCTTTTAAGGGTTTTCTCTTCCAGCAATGCGCTTTTTACTTTAGCTGTTGCGGCGCTGTCACCCATGTAATTATCGACTTTCTTCATCGAGCTATCGAGTTTCTCACCGGCGCTGTCCACAACGTTGTCAGCCTTATTAAGCATCGTTTCTTCAGCGAACACGCTACCACTTATCAGTGCGGTACCTAAAACAACAGCCATCATTGAACGAGCAAATTTTGTGTTTGTCATCGATTTCTTCCTTTTTGTTTGGAATCCAAAAACAGGAATAACGCCCCCAGATTTCGGATTCTTACGCCACCTTATATGGGCGGACATTTGATGAATACTTTACGATTATTGCAGGTTAACTGACTCGAATTTAGTACAAGCCTGTCCTGCCAGTACCTATAAAGATAGAGCATCCCAAGAGAACTACTGTCGGAATCGCCCTAAAATCAGAATATTGCTATTAAGTAGGAGTTATCTTAGAGAGGTAATAATGAGGAAAATTTATGAATCGGGGCACGGAGTACCCCGACAGAATGCGGCTTGCAGCTTGATTAATGCTCGCGCGTTTTACGGAAACGGACTTCCGGGTAGCGCTCTTGCGTAATATTAAGATTGACCATCGTTGGGGCGATATAGCTCAAATTATCACCGCCATCCAGTGCCAGGTTAACCTCATTCTTACGTTTAAACTCTTCGAATTTCTTCACATCGTCACATTCAACCCAACGCGCGGTTGATACGTTAACCGATTCATACACCGCTTCCACGTTGTATTCGCTTTTCAGCCGTGAAGAAACCACTTCAAACTGCAACACACCAACAGCGCCAACAATCAGATCATTGTTGGTCAGGGGACGGAACACTTGCACCGCGCCCTCTTCTGACAACTGAACCAATCCTTTGAGCAACTGCTTCTGCTTCAATGGATCACGCAGACGAATACGGCGGAACAATTCAGGGGCAAAGTTCGGAATACCGGTGAACTTCATATCTTCACCTTGAGTGAAAGTATCACCAATCTGAATGGTACCGTGGTTATGCAGGCCGATAATATCTCCTGCATAGGCTTCTTCAAGGTGGGAACGGTCACCGGCCATAAAGGTCAATGCATCTGAAATCACCACATCTTTCTTGGTGCGCACCTGGCGCAGTTTCATGCCTTTGTTAAAGCGGCCAGAAACCACGCGCAAGAAAGCCACACGGTCGCGATGTTTCGGATCCATATTGGCTTGAATTTTAAAGACAAAACCGGTGAATTTCTCTTCAGCAGCCACGACTTCGCGAGTGTCAGTTTTACGTGGCATTGGCGCTGGTGCCCACTCAACCAGGCCATCCAACATATGGTCGACACCAAAGTTACCTAATGCTGTACCAAAGAATACCGGGGTTAAATCGCCCGACAGGAAAGCTTCATGATCAAACTCATGAGATGCCCCCTGAACCAGCTCCAGCTCTTGGCGGAACTGTTTAGCCAAGTCTTCACCTACGGCAATATCCAGATCCGGGTTATTCAGCCCTTTAACAATGCGTACTTCCTGGATGGTGTGGCCTTTACCGGTCTGGTACAGATAGGTTTCATCTTTATAAAGGTGGTAAACCCCTTTAAACAACTTACCGCAACCAATCGGCCAAGTAATTGGCGAGCAAGCAATTCTCAGCTCGCGCTCCACTTCATCCAGCACTTCCATCGGGTCGCGAATATCGCGGTCCAATTTGTTCATAAAAGTCAGGATCGGCGTATCGCGCAAGCGGGTAACTTCCATCAGCTTGCGGGTCCGGTCTTCGACCCCTTTAGCCGCATCAATCACCATCAAACAGCAGTCAACGGCGGTCAGAGTACGGTAAGTATCTTCGGAGAAGTCTTCATGCCCTGGGGTATCGAGCAAGTTCACCAAACAGCCGCCATAAGGAAACTGCATCACAGAAGTGGTGATGGAAATACCGCGTTGCTTTTCCATTTCCATCCAGTCAGATTTGGCATGATGGCTGGAGCCACGGCCTTTTACTGTACCGGCGGTCTGAATGGCGTTGCCGAACAACAACACTTTTTCGGTAATGGTGGTTTTACCGGCATCGGGGTGGGAAATGATGGCGAAAGTACGTCTTTTCGCAACTTCCAGTGCGTATTCACTTGGAGACATAGTTTGAAATTCTACTTTTAGGCCGCCCTGCTCTGGGCCACACATCTTATTGATACGCGGCCCAAGCAAAGCAAGGCATTGATTATGGCGCTATACCCCTTTACGTGAAAAGCCGCGTTATCAGCAGCGATTTCTATCACTTTTGGGTATAAGTGGTTATAGCGCGGTATTTTCCCTGATTTATGCGGGATAGACAATTTTTTCAAGACAAACAGTCGTTATTCAAGACAGAAAATCGGCAAAAAGGCGCTACCCCATCGGTAAGGCCATCATAATCGCGTCTTCACGGCCATCCGCACTGGGATAATAGTTGCGGCGCACGGAAACCTCGTTAAACCCGAGGCTCTCATACAAGGCTATTGCACGTGTATTTGAAGCCCGGACTTCAAGCCAAAGCGTGACAATATTACGCGTTTCCAACTGCGCAATGACATGCTCAAGCAGCAAACGGCCACAGCCTTGGCGCTGATACTGCGGATCAATAGCAATGTTAAATAAAGTTGCCTCATCCAATACAATTTGGGTGATAGCAAAACCCGCCATTTGCTCGCCAATATTCAGCTTGAAATTGAGGTAGCGCTCGCCTTGATTGCTGGCTAAGGTTTTCGCCGTCCACGGGAAAGCATGGCTGGCTTGCTCAATTTGGTACGCGGTGGCCAGATCGGCTGGCGTCAGGATAGAAATCTGCTTCATGATGACAAATCTGCTGCCAAAGTGTGCGCTTAGCGCTCGCGTCTTGATAAAGTCCGGTCAATGCCGGACTGTGTAACTGCACACCCGCGACCGCAAGCGGTTCACTGATGCCCAATCGCCAACTGTTGCATTGTGTCTCTTCGGGTAACATCGCTACCCTTTCCGGCGTCAGTGCATAAACTTGACCGGAAGTCAGCCCGAGGCTGCGCAACACATCGCACAACAACGGATCATCCTGATCAGGAAGCGGGTCTGCTACAATCAACAGGCGGGTATCGTCGGGTAAACGTATGGCGATTTCGCCCTGTAAAACGGCCGGGCGGCGCAATGTCCACTGCGTAATTCCAAGCTGTTTTAACAGCAAGTCTCGTCTTGATGCCATGCCCTTTCCTGTCAAAGCGACCCGAATTTCAGCGCTATGCTAGCAAACCCATCGAACATGCGCCAACAAACCTCTATAATCGCCGATTATATTCTTAAGGAGCCAAAGACTGATGTCTGCATTAACCCCAGCCAGTGAAGTGATACTGCGCCATAGTGATGAATTTATAGCCCGCCACGTGTTGTTTGCCGGTGATTTACAAGATGCGCTGCCAGCGCAATTTGATGCAGCCGGGATACGGGTTCACACCAATCAATATCACCACTGGCAATTACTGAGCAATACGCTGGAAGAGAATGTTCAATTCGGTCTTGTGGCGACCCCTGAAACAGTAGCAACCTGCGATACGCTGGTGTATTACTGGCCAAAAAGCAAACAGGAAGCCCAGTTCCAACTGGCGAATTTACTGTCTTTACTGCCCGTCGGCACCGATATTTTTGTGGTGGGTGAGAACCGCAGCGGCGTGCGCAGTGCAGAAGAAATGCTGTCAGATTTCGCACAATTGACCAAAATTGATAGCGCCCGCCGGTGTGGTCTTTACCATGGCCGTTTGGATAAACAGCCAGAATTTGATGCCGATGCTTGGTGGGAAAGCTATCAGATTGGCGATGTCATCGTAAAAACCTTACCTGGGGTCTTCAGCCGTGATTCGCTGGATTCTGGCAGCCATCTGCTGCTATCTACATTCAGTGAGTCGTTTAAAGGCAACATACTGGATGTGGGTTGTGGTGCCGGCGTGTTGGCCTCGGTGTTAGCGCCAAAAATGCCAAAAATCAAATGGACTCTGAGTGATGTATCCGCAGCCGCGATTGAATCCAGCCGGGCAACATTGGCGGCAAATAATATCGACGCACAAGTGATTGCCAGCAATGTCTATTCTGACATTAAAGGCCGCTTCGAGATGATTATTTCAAACCCGCCTTTCCATGATGGGATTCAAACTAGCCTGACTGCGGCTGAGTTGCTGATCCGCGGGGCTACCGCGCACCTGCATGTGGGCGGTAAATTGCGTATCGTGGCGAACTCCTTCTTGCCGTACCCTGCTCTACTGGATGCCGCCTTTGGTAGCCATGAAGTGCTGGCGCAGAATGGCCGTTTTAAGGTCTATCAGGCAACTGTCGGGCGTCCGCCACGCGATACTAAGAAAAAACGTTAATATTATCAATCAGTAATGTTAAGCGTTAAGATAAACCATCCCTTCCGCGCCGTAGCGTTCCCCTGCTGCGGCTTGGAATGGGAAGACTGCATCTAAAGCCGCCAACTCTTGCTCACTGAGCACCACATCCAATGACCCCAAATTCTCCTCCAGATAAGTGCGCCGCTTGGTTCCAGGGATTGGCACGATGTATTTCCCCTGCGCCAACACCCAAGCTAATGCTAATTGTGACGGCTTAACCCCCTTGTCTTGCGCCATTTTTGTTACTGTATCGGCCAATGCCAGATTCAGAGCAAAGTTATCACCTTGAAAACGTGGATTATTACGGCGAAAATCATCAGCGGCTAAATCATTCGGGCTGCGTATTGCACCGGTCAGAAAACCACGGCCTAATGGGCTATAGGCAACAAATCCTACCCCTAATTTTTCGCAGGTCGCCAAGACGGAAGTTTCCACATCTCGTGTCCACAGTGAGTATTCACTCTGCACCGCAGTAATCGGGTGTACCTGATGGGCTTTTTCTAATGTTGCTGCCGAGACTTCACTCAAGCCAATGTAGCGAATCTTACCCGCGGTGACCAAATCAGCCAAAGTCCCAACGACATCCTCGACGGGAACCGTCGGGTCGCCCCGATGCTGATAATAAAGGTCAATAACATCAACATCTAAGCGCTTGAGACTACCCTCAACAGATTGGCGAATGTAATCCGGGCGGCTGCTAACACCGCGAACCCTTGGATCTGTTGGGTCGCGCACAATGCCAAACTTGGTGGCTAAAAAGACCTGATCTCGCTTGCCCTTAATCGCCCGACCCACCAGCTCTTCATTAGTAAAGGGGCCATACATGTCAGCGGTGTCCAGCAGAGTGACGCCCAACTCCAGTGACCGGTGCAAAGTAGCAATGGACTCATTAACATCCTGATTAGTCGAGTAAAAATCACTCATTCCCATGCAGCCAAGGCCCAAAGCAGAAACCAGCGGGCCATTTGAACCTAATTGACGTTGTTGCATTGCGATACTCCCCATTAGTGGTGTCGGAAGAAAGTGTGGTTGTTTCATGAGGAAAGATAAATAATGCAGATCACTCATCACTGTTCAAAAAACACCAACAATAGGCGAGCGCAGTTATGGACCAAATACAAGCCATGCAGATTTTCGTACGGATTGTTGAGTTGGGCAGTTTCAGTCGCGCAGCAGAAAAACTGCAATTGCCGCGAGCCACGGTCAGCCACACCCTAAAGCGGTTAGAACAGCGGTTAGGAGTTCGCTTACTGGTGCGCACCACCCGGCAAGTGAATATCACCGCCGAAGGCACACTGTATTATCACCGTTGCCTGCAATTATTGTCGGCATTTGAAGAGGCAAACTCGCTGTTCAGCCACCAGCGGTTGCAACCGGAGGGGAAAGTTCGCATTGATATGCCACACTCACTGGCGCGCAATGTGGTCATCCCGGCTTTAAGTGATTTCTATCAGCGCTATCCTCATATCACACTGATTCTTGGCGCAAATGACAGCACCATCGACCTGCTACGCGAAGGAGTCGATTGTGTATTGCGCGCCTGGTTGCCCCACGATGAACAATTAGCTGCACGTAATATTGGTCAGCAACCACAAATTACCTGTGCGTCCCCGGCTTATTTGGAAAAATACGGTATTCCAATGTCACTGGATGACTTAGCGGGTCATCAAGCCGTGGGCTATTTCTCACAGTTAAATAACCGCGATTACCCGCTGGAGTTTGTTTATCAAGGGAAGGTTGAAAACCGTGTTTTGCCCAGTATTTTGAGTGTCAGTGGCGCAGATGCTTATATTGCGGCTGGAGTTGCAGGTTTGGGGTTGATTCAAGCGCCAACGGCGGGAATTCAGCATCAATTAGCACAAGGCGAATTGATTGAAGTGCTTTCCCACTTACCTCCGCCGGTAATGCCGCTATTTATCATGTACCCTCCGGGCCGTTTTTTGGCCCCAAGAGTTAGGGTGCTAATTGACTGGCTAATCGAACTATTCGCCCATTATCCGCCCAAATCAGATGACTTTGGGGACAAAACATAAAATCAGAAAGACTTCAGTAATCAAATCAATTGCTCAACATATGATGCTTTTTACAGCAAACACCCAAATGAGGGGAAATAAGTATTGACCTGAACGCGAAAATCTCTAGAATTCGCCTCCGTAGTACAGATTTATATTGCACAGCACATGCGATGGTGGCGGAATTGGTAGACGCGCTAGCTTCAGGTGTTAGTGTTCTTACGGACGTGAGGGTTCAAGTCCCTCCCTTCGCACCAAGCTGGTGATATAAATCCTAAGTTTTACTCTTTTCAAGACATACCCTAAATAGTTCGAGTTGCAGAAAAGCGGTAACTGAGTAAATCTCCAAGAACTTACATAAGTCAGTGACTGGAGTGAATAAAAGTAGCCAACAAACATGCAGTTTGAAGTATAACGGGTATATGCAGTAAGAAATCATTTGGGCGATGGTGGCGGAATTGGTAGACGCGCTAGCTTCAGGTGTTAGTGTTCTTACGGACGTGAGGGTTCAAGTCCCTCCCTTCGCACCACGATGATTTCTAATTTCAGCACGACCTAACTTCCCCTTCCCTATAGCAATATTTTTTCAATGCGTACTAATACCGCCACGTAAAATTAATTGTGCATCAATACTGCGACTATACCCGCCAAAAGCGCCAGACAAGATGGCAATAATAGAAAATGCCGTAACCGTGCGTGATACAGCATGCTCACAGTCGCCAGCATGGCAACTATAATCAAAACCCGCAACTGGCCCACAGTGATATCAGCCCACCCCAGCACCGGTAACAAAGCAAAAGGCAGTAACATCCCCCAACCACTGGACATCCCACGACTCAATAAACCGCTTATCCCCCATGAACGGTAAACTGCAAATCTGGCTGTAGTCATAATATCGCCCACCCAAGTGATAATGATAACCAATAGCATATATCACTCTGGCACAATCTGCATCATGAAGTTATTGCAAGAAAACACCTGATTGGACTGATCCGATGCCATTGACACCATCTATACATCAGATTTAGAGGAGTAAATTGATTAGTCGATCGACATCATGATGACAGGGTGAAACAAAAATGGTAATTTTGATTAAGAAAATTCCCAAATCAATGTAAAAACGCTTCAAACAAAAATAATTACTTAAAATGACTATTTATCGTGATGCTTAAATAAAAGGGCTTCATGAGGATATTGTTTATTTGTCTACTGACAACGCGGCATTATGCAGAGTGAATTGAATATGAATAGCCATTCCTACGATCAGCTTCTGAAAAGTAAGCATCGGCTCTCTTTGTTGCTTTTTCTATTTCTTAATGCGTCGTCAGCTATTTTTAGTATGATATTACCCGCCCCTGAAACACCGGCAGTGACATTACCTATCCTTATGATCACGTTTATCAGTCTCAGTGCAGTGGGGTATTTGGTTTTTATTTCGAAGAATTATGCCGATAAATTGAATTTATTTTCAATTACTCTGGGTGTGCTCTGGGCTTGGCAAATCATTCTTAAATACGAATATCTGGGCACTAATGAAAATAACTACTTATTGCTCAGCCTGTTTACCATTTTCTTTATCAGCACTATTGCGCTGTCCGATAACTTTCTCGCCTTTTGTCTACATACCGCCCCGCCTGCACTTACTGTTATTTTTCTGGATGATTTTCAAAATATTTTCCGCATCATATTCACCGTCATGTTGCCTCTGATTGGCTTTTCTTTACATCATTTGATGCTGCGCCGCAGTAATGATTTCACCCGCAAACTCGTGGCACACCTTTATAACGAAAGAGAAAAATTCAGCGATTTAAGCATGATAGACCCGCTCACCAGTTTGTATAATCGCCGGGGATTGGAAAATAAGCTTGAGACACTACTCGCACAGTCTCCCGGTAATCATTACGTGCTGCTACTCGATATCGACCACTTTAAAGCTTATAACGATAACTATGGCCATACTATGGGAGACCAAGCATTGGTGCGCGTAGCGGTCGCTATTCGTGATGCTGTCCGTTCGCGCGATATCGTGGTGCGCTATGGTGGCGAAGAGTTTTTAGTGTTGCTGACACATGTAAGTGAAGAATATGCCACACAGTTAGCTGAACGTGTAAGACAGAGAGTTTTAGGGCTTGATATTCCACATGTTTTCAATCATAAAGTGTCTACAACCGTCACTTTAAGTGCAGGGATTTCGCCGTTGCAATCCTATGATTTAGCATCTTCACTCAAAGCCGCAGATGAGGCACTTTACCGGGCTAAAAAAGATGGCCGGAATAAGGTTGCGTTTGCCAAAGATGAATTATCAAAACTTGAATCTTCACCCTGACAAAATGACTGAAAGTGGCGCTTAATGATTAATTCTCATGTAAATGCATGGGTTGAATACTGCGGTATTATATTTTTCTTTTATTTTGTTATTAAACTCTTTCATTGCATATACAAAAATAGCCTTCTAACGCATCTGGTGATAGATAACATCTATCCCGTCATACTTCAGACTACATGTGTGTTAGCTGCTTCATTCCCACCAATCAATAACTGTGTAAACTTTTGGGGACTCGAGCTATTGCCGCCTTCCTGCAACTCGAATTATTTAAGCTAATCATTCTAACTTTTCCAATCAAAAAATAAGTAATCGGAAGGTACGAAACTTGATAGGATTTAAAAGATCAACACCTCGTCTGTTCTTCTGTTCCCGCACTGAGACTTATCTGTTACAGTCCGCTGTTAAGGTGATCTTTTATTATTTTTTCCCATGTTTCCCATGTAACTGGGTTATTTGTAGGAGGTTCGCCCCAAGCTACACTATATGTACGAACTCTCAGTTTAGTCCCATTATCACGTCATCTCAGGTAATAGTCTATTGAATCTAAACCTGATAAATACAACGAATCGCCACTGACGATAACCGCTGTTGACAGATTCAAAGAGTAAATTTGTAAAGCAAACTTAACAAGAATTCTTGAAGTAACAGTCCTACTGAGACTACACTGGAAAATAGATTTAGTTACTGTGTTCTGTGAAAGCAAGTTACCACGGTTCAGAAGTTCCTCAACTTACTTAACTTTCAAATGAACCACCTTGCAGGGAGGCTTTTTTCGTTTCTGAGCAAGAAATTGCGTTCTCTACAACTCGACCTCTAGGAGAATTTTGAAGATAATGCTGACTTTGTAGCCATTCTCCATAGCATGCAAAACTTGAACCCCCCCCACAATAATGTATACTATAGTGTTCGAATTAAAGTTAGAGGTTGAATATGATATCTGCAAGTTTATTTTCCGGTGCTGGGTTTGGTGATATGGGGTTTAGAGCAATGGGATTCACTCCGTCCTTACTATGTGAAATAGACCCCAAAAGAACAGAATTTACAAAAATAAACTTTCCAGCGGCAAAAATATTAACATGCGATATATCTGAAAGCGTGGATGAAATTAGCTCTGAAATATTCAAATTATTGAAAGAAAAAAAAGAAGACCAGCTATTTCTTTTATATGCAACACCTCCATGCCAAGGTATGTCAAAAAATGGAATAGGGTCGATACTTAAAGCCATGGCTGAAAATAAAAGACCTAAAATAGATAAAAGAAATCACCTTTACATACCCGTAATTGATATCGTAAGAAACGTAAAACCTCGCTGGATTTTTTTTGAAAATGTTTGTCGATTATTTAACTTTAAAGATGTGGATAAGCATGGCGAAGTTAGAACGATAACAGAAATAATAGAAGCGGAGTTTAGAGATATTGGGTATTGTGGTAAATTTGAACAGGTACAAATGGCTGATTATGGTTTACCTCAAACACGTTTAAGAAGCGTAGGGATTTTCCGCTTAAATCAAGAAAATTCATTTAAAAAAGATGAAATATTCTTACCAGAAAAAATCATTAAAGATCCCAAAAGAAGAATAACTATAAGATCAATTATAGGTCGCAATGAAACATTAGTAGCGAATGATAATAAAAAAAGAATTTCAGAGCTTAACCCCTTGCATCGAGTACCTAAATGGAGGCCAGACTTAGATTTTTGGCTACGAAACACACCTGAAGGATGTTCTGCATTTGACAATAACATGTGCCTATCATGTTCTTATGTTAATAACAGAAATGATATTTATTGTACTGTCTGTCACACCTTACTGCCAAAGCCTGTAATAATGAAAAATGGGGAATTGAAATTAATTAAAGGATTTGTGTCAGCATATAAAAGAATGTATTGGGATAAACCTTCACCTACGATTACGACGCGCTCTGCTTATGCATGTTCTGATCATAAAGTTCACCCGAGTGAGCATAGAGTTTTATCTATATATGAAACAGCTCAACTTCAAGGTATTGATGTTGAATCAGTAAATTGGAAAAACAATCAAGGAAAACAATTCCCTGACACACTTCTTCGTGAGCTTATCGGCGAAAGTGTACCACCACTATTTACAAAAGTCATAGCAAAGAAAATAGTTGAAATAGAAATAGAAATATCTAAATCAGCTATTCTCAACGCTGAAAAAAACTTAGTTACAGAGTGAAACCTAACGATTTCCCATATCTTTCAATATATTTTGGATTGTCTAAAACGGCAATCCACCCTTCGGCCATTTTTCTTTTTCCACTTGATAGCATTCCAGATACTTTAGTATTCCTGCCAGTAGTGCCACTTATAGCCCCCCAATCCCCTGAATTTAGCTCATTAGAATAAAATACAGCAGTTATACTTGGGTAAAAAAAAGTTTTTCCTGAATCAACAAAATCCCAAACTAATCCCATTAACGCTTCTACTTCTTGGTGGTGAGCCTGCCAAGTAAGACCTATTATAGAGTCAATTCTGTTTTGTCCCGCACGCAAGTTAGCGCCCGTCGTAATATTTCCAACTGTACACTTAATTTCAAGACCTTGAGGGTAATTTCTTAGCTGTTCTTCACTGGCATTTAAAGCACTTTTAGGCAGAATATCTGGATGACCTTTTTCTATTGGATTTACTATAGAATTAGTAATCCGGGCTAATGCATCACAATATACAGAACCTATCATCGCACTTGTTGTTTTGTAATCAATACTATTAAATAACGTTGATGGTAAGTTACCCAAACTTATATTAGTTTGCTGTACAGCCCTTAAGACATCATTTTGATTAACAAAAAAACCAATATCAATATTAAAATTATTATTATTTTTGTAATTCATATAATTCCATTTTACTTATCATTGTAGACAACGGTATTTTCAGCGCCTTGGATAAATCGTTAAGCACGTAAAGTGTTGGGCATTTAATCCCCCGTTCAATTTGGCTTAAGTAAGTCCTGTGTATATTTGAAAGACCAGCAAGCTCCTCCTGAGACAAGGATGATTGGCGTCTAAGTTTTTTTATGACAAAAGCTATGCTTTCATTTATTTTTTCCATCTTTCAAATTTACGCGGATGAATACTATTGCTCTACAGACAATAGTATTCATCCACAACTTAATCACCTTATATTGAAAGCCTTTACCTAACAACTCGAAGAGTTATTACTCATATTTTTTACTACGAAACATCTGAGAGCCATCACTCTCACAAAAAAATAAGTATAAAAAACAGCAAATTAACTCAAATCACTAGCAATATAAAAAATTTTAATGAGAGCTAAATGTTTCTAACTTTCGTGTCCCCATCTTAGCCTCACAATCCAGAAGCGGAGAAGGCCATCTGCAAGGTACTCTTTCTCACAAGTCGGACATTTTTACCATAACGTCTGAACTGCGTATTACGTGACTCCGCGCATTGCGGCTATCTATCAAGGCCAGTTAGAATGAGTTAATAGTGACTAATTCACTCGGTGAAAGCATTAATCTGTGAAAACCAATAAACGTATTAGCATCAATGACATTGCCAAATCGGCTGATGGTATCGAAGAGAATTTTCTCCGGTTTTTTCCTCAATGAGCAGTACTAAGCCGCTTGCGACTCCGGCGCTAGTAGGGTCGTGGCAACGCTGCCAAAAACTGATGCAAGCCCAGCAATGGCGGATTCCTCACCGTGCGGTGGGAGCAACTTTTCAGTCAATTTGTCAGCGAAAAAATGACTTACTGGTGTTAGGCCAAGCCGCACTGGAAGATGCCTATGAATACATGGAATCGCGCCACTGTGTTCTGCTAATTCTTGATGAAAGTGGCTGCACCTTGTGGCAATGCGGCCATCCACAGACCATCAGTCAGTTACAAAAATTGGGCATTGATAGTGGTAGTTATTGGGCTGAGGGATTAATCGGCACCAATGCCCCCGCTCTGGCAATAGCTGAAGGACATCCAATACAGGTCAGCGGCCAGCAACATTTCAAGCAGGCGCTGCATCCGTGGCAATTTTGTGCCACCCCGGTGTATGACAATAGTGGCCGTCAACGGGCTGTGATTGTTCTGGGAAGTTTACTGGTTGATAACGCCGCCAGTGACTTGCCGCTGACACTGGCAATTGCCCGAGAAATTGGCAATTACCTCCACGCCGACACCTTATTGGCAGAAACTAACCGTCATCTGAATGAACTCAATGCCCTGCTTGATGGGGTTGAAGATGGTGTCATGGCTTGGGATCAACGGGGGTGTCTGTTGTATCTTAACCGCCGTGCGGCCGCTATTTTGCAACTCGATGAAACCAGCAGCCTCGGCAAGCCCGTCACAGATTTACTCACCCTCCCCGCCTTGCTGACCCAAGCTATTTTGCACCGCAATCCTCTCAGCCATGTGGAAGTGACCTTTGAAAATCAGCAGCAATTTATTTCTGCCTTATTGACTCTCAAACCCATTCCCGATGGCGATCGCTGTGGTTTTATTGCACTTTTACATCCGCAAGAATTACTTCGGCAAATGATTCATAACCAATTAGGCCGAGCCAGTTATACCTTTGATGACATGCCCGTCGCGTCTCTAGAAATGCGCCGCTTGATTCGTTATGGCAAACAGGCTGCCAAAGGCCGACATCCCATTTTACTGCATGGGGAAGAAGGTGTCGGGAAGCAACAATTGGGGCAGGCAATTCATAATGCCAGCAATCGAGCCGCTGGCCCATATATCGTATTGAATTGTCAGGCATTGCCACAAAATCTTATGGCCCGAGAATTTCTTGGCTGTGATGCCAGTGAAGGCGAATCAGGGCAGCCCAGCAAATTTGAATTAGCCAACGGCGGCACTTTATATCTGGAGCAAGTCGAATACTTATCACCAGAAATGCAGTCGGCTCTGCTGCAAATGGTCAAAACCGGCATAGTCATGCGGGTAAACTCCAATCGGGTGATCCCGGTTGATGTGCGGATCATTGCGGCCACTGGCGCTGATCTACCTTTGCTAGTGAAACAAGGGCATTTTCGCCGCCAACTGTTCTATACCTTGCAATCTTTCGAGCTCCATATCCCCCCTTTGCGCCAACGTCAGCAAGATATTCCACTGCTGGTTCAGCATACGCTGGCAAGTCTTGGGCAACATTTTCACTGCCAATATCAGCCAGACGAAAATGTGATTCGCCAATTGTGCCAATACCCATGGCCTGGTAATGATCAGGAGCTGAAAAGTGTGGTTGAGCGAGCCGCCATGGCCTGCCGCAACAACCGTATCAATCTCAATGACTTGCCAGAACATCTGCTAGGTGAAAAATTATTGTTGGAGCCGGATATGCCGCAACCTCAGCCAGTATTATCACTACAAGAATTAGAAAGGCAGGCTATTATTCGCGCCGCATTAGTCTGCCAAGGACAACTGAATGAAATGGCCGTTTTATTGGGAATAGGCCGTACAACATTATGGCGAAAAATAAAATTCCACCGATTGGATATTCACCAATTCAAGGGTGGTGAATCGTTGCCAGTTTAACCTCTATAAATCCCCCTCAGTGACAAATCAGCACCAGATTAAACCCACACAACATTACTATCAATTTTGGATAAGTTTTGCGTTAACAGAGCATAAGACAAAAGTTAGAATTAATTCCATTTTGATGAATGGGGTTTAAATTATTATTGAGAAAATAAAATAATTACTTATCTTTTTAACATGATTTACAGAAATTAAAGATGATATTAAATATGCAGATGAATAAATAAAATCCGTTATTGATAACCGTTAATCATTAAATATGTCTTTATAAATTCACCGATAAAAAACATCAAAAAAATATAGTTTGATAAACATGCATACCGATGCGCATTTATAAAAGCTTGCTGAAAAGAGATCTTTGAGATATAAAAAAAGAGAAATAAAAAAATTTAACACACCCTTATAAAACAAATTAATTAATATATATAATTTTGTATTATTT